>JAOZOL010000397.1 GCA_029933295.1 Desulfobacterales bacterium
ATCTGCAATTCAGACACTATATGCGCGTACAGGCGTTGCGGGAGTAAAATTTTTGTATTCAGGCCGGATATAGCCAGGGGATCAAAAAAAATCATTGTTCGGCGTGTGGCGTTCGCAAGATTTTATTTAGAATCGGATTGGTGTTGTTATCGGGGGGTAAAATGAATATTAAAGGCAACAGGGAACCCGAAGCCATTTTTATATGGATCATAGATGAACCTGGTGATAAAGGTTGTCTGAGAATAATTTTTACTTATGGAGCGCGCGGGTTTTTTATTGCATCTTTTAATTCATGGCGAATCCGCCGACATTTTTCAGCTATTTTTTTCCGTGCTTCCTCGTTGAGCGTGGCTATTATTTCTACAAATTCAAATGGTTCAAACAAGCAATAGTAATTTTGCCAATATACAATCAGGTGGTTTGTTGAAGGCATCAGTTGTTGCCGGATGCCTGGCATGGTTCTATTGTTCAACTCTTTGCGTTGCTGATGCAACAGATAGATTTGAAGCAGATTATAGGCAAGGAAAATAAAAACAACCTGGTTTACCACCATTGAAAAAGATCGGGATGTGAACTTTGTCAGATCACAAAAGCACTTGAACTGACGGTATCTTTCTTCAATAGCTGTTCGAAGATGGTATTCCTCACGCGTCTGGCTCGGGTCATGACACTCTCTGGTGTCGGCTAATAACCAAATATTTTCATGGCCATCGGCGTAAATTTCTCGATTGGCCACAATATTCAATGGGACGGTGCACGAAGACCATGTGCGAAATTCGCCAATGACTGCCGCTTCTTTTTTAATAATAATATCTTCCGGTTTTGGCATCGGCTTTTTCTGATTAACTCCCTTAAGTGTTTCTCGTCGTTTTTTTTCACGCTTGGAAATGAAATCAGGTTTTGGGCGGTCAGACCTTGCAGATTGTAAAAATCGTTTTTTACACTCAATCCATTGCACCTCCGGCAGTCTAAACAGGGCTGCGGCATCCTTATAAATATCCATATTGCGGCGGATCGGGATAAGGATGTCAATGCCATGAACATCTTTGCATGTAGAGATGGATTCACCATCCAGAAAACCACGATCCAGAATCAACCTTTTCATCACACCTTTGCCTGATGTATCCACAAATTTTTTGACAAGTTCATAAAGTATCGGAGACTCGTGGCCTCTGCCGGAAATAACTTGCACTGCCACAACAAGGAAGAACTCCAAGGCTCGATTTGTATGCAAAAGTGTAACCATTTTATAACAACGTTTCCACTGACAACGAATTTTCTGCTTATCAGTCAGCTTTTTATATTTCTTTTGGCTGATCGGATGATTATTTTCGTCAAACAGAAGTTTTGCCGACCCCTCATAGTTGGGATTATCCGGAACAAAAAGATAGGAAGCGTCTCCGATAAAGATACCCTCCTTGTCAAAAGCATCAATGTCTTGAAATATTGATACCACATCACCAGACAACCAATTCATCAGGGCATCCGCTTCAGTGTCCTTGGCTATTTTACGAAGAAAATCCTGGTCACAGGGACTTTCCCGGTCATAATGATTCTTTTCGTTGAATCCTTCGCAGACGACTGTCAGGTCACCGGTGTCTGGATGAATGACCTTTCGACCCATCTCAGGCCCAAACGCATTCAGCATACCTCCGCAACGCACCACCATGGGAAAAGCATTGAAAGCGTTTGAGCCGTGTAATCGCATGGAAAGGTTACTGGCTACATATAGCCACAGAGGCACGTCTTCTTTCTTGCGAGGATTAGGATAGTTCCGGGAAAGTTCATCAATAATTCCTTTGGCTTTGATGAATCTGAAAAAATCAGCCTCAAAGACTTCGCTGGCGGACTCTATATAATCAAAATCTCCGTTTTCAAGGCCCGTCAGAACAAAGGGTTTATTTTCTTCAAAAATCACAAGGTCCATCTTAAGTCCTCACGATAATTTTTTCTTGTTGCCGGCAGGTAACTCCTCTCTACGTGCTATCTCCATTTCATCCATGATTTGAAGCATTTTTTTATGAACCTCAACCAGTCGTGCGCGAGTACGTCGAAGGTCCTGATAGCGTTGCACCTTGATCTGGACTTCAATTAGAGACCCGGACGGTATAACGCGCAATTTCGTTTTGCCCTTTTCACTAGCACTAACTACCATCCGGCAATGGAGTTGTCCCTGTGTGCATTTGCATCCTGGCTTCCCACATTTGCGCTTCAGTTCGTAAACCGTTCCTTTTATAATGGGTTTATCGGAGAAAAAAGGCTTGGTAAGCGCTCTCACCTCTTTTGTAACCCTGTTAAGTGATTGTCTTAATCGACTGAATTGCTGCTTATCTGACTTTTTCTGTATGCCTATCATAATATCAGCATACAGAATTTTAAAAAAAGCACAAGAAAAAAATAATTCTCATAAAAAAAAGACAGGTGATTTTAGATGGCCCGGGATTGCTCAATCGCTGAAGGGAAATTTATTACTGTCTGAATTGCAGATAAGCATTGAGTTTGGATTGTGTTGTTTGATATACGTTACATTCGATATCACCAACGCATGCAATTATAACATTTAAATTCCTTATAAAGACATC
>JAOZOL010000398.1 GCA_029933295.1 Desulfobacterales bacterium
CAAGATTGCTTCACCCGCTGGCGCGGGTTCGCAAATTACGTGTTTCATAGGTTTGATTGAACGTCATACAATTCCCTTCTAATCATTTTATGGAACACGTGATTTGCGAGGGAGGCTATAGCCGACCGCGGCAATCTTGTCCAGCGCCAGGGCCTTTGTGTTCTATAACAGTTCGGTATATATTCTCAAGAGTTTTTGTTTTTCGTTTTCCCAGGTCAGTTCTTTCCGGGCTTTCTCCATGCCATCAAATGTGTTGTCGCCGGTTTCCTGTAGTTGCCGGGCCGTTAGCTCCGGGGTTTTCAGGTCGGCGATGAGGCCGATACCGTATTGTTCCACTACTCTTTTCTGCTCCGGGATATCGGAGGCGATCACCGGGATCCCCATCATGATGTATTCGAACAGCTTGTTGGGCAGCGAATAGTTATACGAAAAGTAAATAGGTTCAATGAGGGATAAGCCGTAACTGAAATGATCTTTCAGATGGTAGAGGTTAGAAAACTCCACGAATTTAAAGGCTTTGATACGATCGTCTACACCCCGTTCCTTAAAAATGGTTCTGAGCTGGTTTATTTCCCTGTCGTTGCTACAGCCGAAGATTATCAGGAAATAGTTTTCAGGCAGGTGTTTTAACAGTTTGATGGTGAAATCCATGCCCCTTCCACGCACAAAATTTTTACCTATGTAAAGGAGCAGCTCTTTCCCTTCCTTTTTAAGGCCCGTCAGGTAATCATTGTATGTATTAAACTCATCGTTCCGGGGTGTTTCTTCAGAGATAACAGCCCTGTCGGTAATGTTCATCACCACCTCCGGCTTTTTGGCGGTAAGCTTTTCGTATGCTTCTGCAATACCCGGCGACACTACGATCATTTTATCAATCCATTGTTTTATCGTATTGCGTTCGTAACGGGCAATGTATTTGCGTACGGCCATCGGGTAGCGGTGCAGGTAGTTCAGGTCCTGGAAATATTCATGGTCGTCGTACACCAGTTTAGAGCCATATTTTTGTTTGCAGTAAATACCCAGAAACAGGGTGCTATAGTCGTTGCAATGAACGATATCCGGTTGGTAATCGGCGGCTATTTTTTTTGCCTTCCGTTTAAAATCGATGTACTTTAACAGGTTGGCAAAACGGGCCGGCTTGTTTATTTTTGCCTTCAGCGGAATCCGGTGCAGGTGGAAGCCGTGGCCGAGTGTTTCGTGCTCTTTCAGGTCGTCGCGGTGGTAGGTAAGCAACAGTACCTCATAGCCGTTGGCTGCCAGGGCATCGGCTGCCCGGAACACCCGGTTGTCGTTGGTGAAAAAGTTACAAACGGCCATCAGTACTTTCTTCTTATTCTGCATGATAGAGTGCTTTTTCATAATGGATTAAGGGGTGGTTGTTGTACATCCATGCATCACTACCGTTGTGTCGCAGGAAGACAAAATCGCCTCCGAATTTTTTTGTTTGTTGTTGTATGTCAATTATCATGTGTTCTGCCTGTGGTGGTTCGAGTTCGTCCAGATCGCCATCCATCAACAACAGCGGTATTTCAGTCAGCTGTAACTGTTTCCTGTTCAGGATATCAAATACGGGAAAAGCGTAACAACTGCCGCAACGGAAACCGGGATAGCCCGAATAGTACAGGGTGCTGTCGGTACTTATGCCTGCTGCTTCCTGCATCTGCCAGGTAGCAGGAATTGCAAACCGCAGGTAGTGCTGGCGGCAGGAGGTTATTTCCATATCCACCGTCTGTTCGAGGGTCTTTTTCTCTTTTAAAAACAGCACAGGATCATTCCATGTAGTGTAAGAACCGTGGTAACCGATGAGGTGGCCCCTGTCTTTTATATGGGCAACGATTTCTGCGAACAGCCCGGAATTAAGGTCGTAAGGACGGTCGTAAACCGTACTGCCACCCGCCATAAAATAGAATTGCGCCTGTACGCCTGCTTTTTCAGCCTTGTCCATCAGGTGATCATACACGTGATAAGGGTCGTTTTTTACATCGGCCATGGTGTCGGCATAGCTTTTCCGGCGTTTTGCCGCCAGCTTCGGATTTCTTCTTTTGAACAAGTCACCGGCAAGGTTCCGGTACCGGCGTTTTTTGTTGGTGGCATTCCAGAACAGCAAGTCGTCCACATCATGGGTCGGAACGACAGAAAATGTTCTTTGTTTGCGTTCCCCTTTAAAACCGGCCTTTTGCAGCAGCTGCCACAGCAGTTCTGCATATTCGTTCACAACCGGCCTGTTCAGAAAATCGTGTTTGTATGCCAGGCTTTTGTTTCCGGGGAAACGGCCGTGCTCGTCCCGGTGCGGCATTGTCTGCTCTTCCCAGCGGCTGAGCATGAAGAAAGCGGAGGCAAACAAGTCGACACCACACTGTATTTTATTTTTATTGATATGCAGGGTGTTCTCACCATATAAAACGGGAAGCTGCTCTGTTTGCCCTGCTGTCTCATTCATATAAGTGATCTCTCCAGGTACATTTTCCGGTTTCAGATAATCTTCCGGCCGGTTGTACTGGGCGAAAAAACTGTCTTTTATCACCAGTTGCCCGCCACCGTCCGTCTGCAAGATGTATTCGGGCCGCTTGTGGTAGCTTA
>JAOZOL010000399.1 GCA_029933295.1 Desulfobacterales bacterium
CCGATCACCGCGTCAAACCCGCCATCCTTCATAATATCAGAAAATTCCGCCTGCCAGTCAAAGGCATTGACCCGGTACATTTCCTCATCATCTAAAAGCGTCATCTGTTGGTGCTCATAAAAATCAGGGCCGATCAGGGAATTGCCGCATTTGATATTGTTGCCTAAATCGGGTAGTACCCGTTGCTGAAAAAGGAACATTTGTTTGCCGATGCTCTGCTCATCTTCGCCTTCGAGCACTTTCAGCAGAAGAGAGAGCTTGGTGACCTCCACTGCCTGGGAATCAATGTCCACCCCGTAAATATTGTTGATCAGAATCCGTTTGCGCTCATCCGTGGTCAGCCGCCAGTCTCCCTTGTCCGTCAGATACAGCCGGGGAGTTTTGCCTTTGGCCCATTTTTCAGGATCATCTTTGCTATATTGATCCAAATGCCAGTCGAGCAGAAACTGGTACGCACCGATGAGAAACGAGCCGGATCCGCAGGCAGGATCAAGGATTTTTAATTTGCTCACCGCGCCCCGGGGGCCGGGTTTTTTTCCTTTCACCAGTTTTCCCACCGTGTTTTTGACAATATAATCGACGATATAGGTGGGGGTGTAATAGACGCCGCCGGCTTTTCTGACTTCGGGTTTTTCCGTAATTTTTGCCTTATGGGAAGCAGTCAGATAAATGACCTTGCCCAGAAATTTTTCATACACCTGGCCGAGAATGTCTGCCGGGAGCACGGAAAATTCATAGGGGCTGTCCGGATAATAGAGATTCTTGAAAATATTCTTGAGCGCTTTATCATCAATGGTCAGGTCCGGGGTCAGGGTGTCAAAATTTTTTCTGCCTTTTTCCGCCTTAAAATGAAACAGGCCGGAATTGTATTTTGTGTCTGCTTTACGGAAAAGCTCCACCAGCCGGGGATAGACATTAACGCCGTTTTTTAAAGCCATGAGCCGGCCGTAATGCTCGATGCCCCGGTCTTCGCAGATACGCAAAAAAATGATCCGGTCAATGGTCTGCTGTACCGCGTAATTGAGCTCCCGCTGGCTTAACGAGGTATTGCGCAAAGCGATGTTACGGGCCAGCAGATCGCGCCACCGCTCGATCTCCTGCAAAAACGCGGTATCCACCTCCGTGGTTCCTTTTTTGACCTTTTTGGTTTCCACATACCGGTCAAAAGACCCTTTGAGCACAGCCTCTTTGGAAAAGACGCCGCTGATTTCCGGCCATTTGGCAATATAATCGGTGTACGTGAAATAGGTGATGCGGGAGTGGGACACCTTGTCGGTTCGGGCGGGTTTAATCCTGCAGTCGTATACGGCAAATTCTTCAAAGTCCGTTAAAATGCTTAAGGGAAGCTTGGCGCTCCAGGCATAACGGCGCAATTGGAACGCCGGATGGATATCGTCTTTGATATTCACCGACGGTTTTTTGGCTTCTAAAAAAAACTTGCGGTTTCCGCCCACGCGGAAACAATAATCCGGCGCCTTGGTCACACCGCCGACCTTGATGGCGTCCTCGTGGATGACATCCTTGTATGCTTCCGCATACCCCTGTTTGTTGGTGATGTCCCAGCCGAGTTCCTCGAAAAACGGGTTGATGAACTCCTGCCGCACCTGGGTTTCATTGTAAATTCCCTTTTTGTAACTGTCTATATTATTGGCAAAGGTTTCGGTAAGTTGAACAATTCGATCAGGTGCATTCATTGGGAGTAAATCCTGTTTTCCGGGCATTGAACTTGATATTTATTTGAATAACGGGTTTTATTTATTAACATATCATCTCTTCATTGGCAAATACTTAAAAAGCTTTTCATGGTGACGTTTCACCACTGTTTATGCAACGAACTTGGTCAACTACATTTAATATGGAGACTCAGTTCGTTGGAAGTGTGAAGTGACTAAAGTGATCTAAAGTGACTAAAGTTGAGGACTGCGCTAAACACGCGATCATTTTTATTATAAAAATTGACAATCCGGCAATCAAATTGATTTACCTGAATTATGCCAGCACAACGATATCTTCACAAATTGAGTGCCGGATTAACCATAACTTTAGCTCACTCCAAACTTTAGTTCACTTAAGGCACTGTTCCCGGTTTATCCGGGTTAGGTAAGAAATCATGCCCGCCCCCTTGAACCAACAGATATTTATTGTTATTATCAACATCTTGTAATAATTTGTTTTTTGGTAAGTTCTCAAAAAGGTCGGGCGATCCACATATTGTGATAGTTTTTTGGATTTCTGTCTGGATTTATTGAGGAGTTACATATGATCGACGACGATGCCAGCGCAATAAAACGGTTTTTTGAGCGAGATTGAGGATTTTGGGGAAAACAAGGCCGTCCTGGCGATATTATGAAATGAATCGGACTGTTATAGTTCATGCGACGGCGATTGAATAGCGATAATGGCTCGAAGGAGTTTTTCAAGAAAGCGAGTGGTTTCGGATAACATCATGCTGAACCCAAACAGCCAGAAGAGCAAATAGATGATATGAAATTCCGTCATGTTCCATGCAGCCGACATGAATACGTATCCAGTGAAAAATTTTATTAAAGAAAACATGCCATGGCCTCTCAAT
>JAOZOL010000400.1 GCA_029933295.1 Desulfobacterales bacterium
GTTATGATAAAAGAACCGGTTAAAGTCAGCATAAGCCAGCTGGAAGATATTCTTGAAAAATATCTTGATGCAGGGTCTCAGGTCAACTATGCCGTTAAAATCGTCGGGCATCCGGGCACCGGTAAATCAGCCATTGTCAGACAGGTGGCTGAAGCAAAAAATTTTCAGTTTATCGATACGCGTCTGGCGTTTAAAGAGAATATCGATCTCGGCGGCTACCCGGTACCAGACCATTCAGCAAAAAAAATGCTCTATTACCGCCCCAGGTTCATTCCTGCGGAAACCGTTCCGAAAGGGCACAACGGTATCCTCTGGTTTTTGGATGAGTCAAACAGGGCACATCCAACCGTAATTCAGACCCTGTTTCAAATTATTACGGAAAAAACCTGCGGTGAACATAAACTGCCGGAAAATACCGGTATTGTCCTTTCCGGAAATCTGGGGGAGGCGGATCATACAACCATTACGGAATTTGATGATTCGGCCTTGGATGCCCGGCTGGCAATATTTCATTTAAAGCCGGACGTCGAGGATTGGATTGGGTGGGCGGTTGCCGAAGATATCCATCCGGCGGTCATCAACTATATTTCACTGTTTCCTGAAAAACTCTGGGATGAGAAAAATGTTTATCCAAACCCCAGAGCATGGCATCAGGTGTCAAATGCCATCAAGCATGCCTACGGGCTGAAAGACGGAAATGCACTGACATCGTATTTAAAAGAACATGCCGGCAACTCCCTTGAAAAGATGATTACATCACTTATCGGAAAAGTTGCGGCAAGGGATTTCATCCTTCAGCATACAACACCCAGAGCCCTGACATCGGATGATATTGTTTCAGGCAGTGCCGAGGGGCTGGCACGGCTCAGGAATAATCAGGTGCCGTCAGAGGACCTTTTATGGGCGCTTGCCGGCGCCCTTTCCGTACTAAAAGCTGCAAAGGAGGCCGCAAACGGACCACTTCCTGAGCAAGGTCTTGAAAAGCTGGCGAATTTTCTGACCTTTGTCGGTTACTCCCGGTCTGATATTTCCGTCTCTTTTTTCTATTTTCTGATCAAAGAATGCGGCATTTTTACAGAAATACCCAAAGCGTTAAAGACTATAAATGATGAAGCCCTGAGGCAGGAACTCAAAGGGCGTCTTGCCAAACTTTTAGAATCGTAGAAGGTTTTTTACCAGTGCATGCAAAATGGGAAACCGTCCTTTCCGAACTCTGGGTAAAAAGCCGATTTACATCCTATTTTTACCAGACTGTCCATTTTGAAGAAGACGAAAGCGTCCCCACTCTCTCACTTTTTGCCACAAAAGTCGGTTTTGTTCTAAAATATAATGCGACATTCCCGGACGATTTAACTATCGATGAACTCACCGGCCTTCTCGCCCATGAGATGATGCATGTGATGCTGAATCACAATCACAGGACAATGCCCGGTAAAAATGTTTTACTCCAGAACCTTGCACAGGACATGGTGATAAACTCCTATCTAATTGAAAACAGAGCCCGTTTTTTTTCCCGGGCAGGGAGGGATTTAAGAGATGAGCCGGAAGTGATGCTGCCGGACGGCCTTCCGCTGGTGCCGGACAAATTTTATGCTGAGAACGGCGGCAGATACGATCCGACCTGGGAAGAGGTTTATGAGTGGCTGGAAGCAAACCAAAATGAAAAAATAACCGAAGTAACCGACAAATCGCAAAACGGTGTCAGTATTGATACACGTTTTGAAACACCTGATTTTTCCTTTCGGCAAAAGGCGACGGATGATGAAATCATTGCCGACTTTTTTAATGATACAGACGGCGTTATATTTAAAAACGCCTCTAAGAAAAAACTTCCGGCAGGTGTACATTTTTTCAGAAAAAAAGCCTTGGATGATACCATCGATGCGCTGAAAAAAAGAATCATCAGCTTTGCCCAAAGAGACGAAAACAGCCGGGCGGAAAGGCTTTATCAGGAGATATCCTCTTTGATCAGCCGAATCAGACCGGCTAAAATCAAAAATTTCAATAAGGTTGTCAAACGATTTTTAAACCAGGTCCTTTGCGGTGATGACTGGGATTTATCCACCAGACGGTTTAACCGGCGCTATTTCGGCGAGGGGATCTATGCGCCGGGACGTTTTTACAGAAAACAGCCTGCCCTTACGGTGGCCGTTGATGTTTCCGGATCAATGCTTGTAAAGCCGGAAACCCTTGAAAGGGGTTTCGGGGTGATTGAATCACTTCTGGGGCGCTATGCGGTTCATCTGATATGCATTGACGAGCAGGTATTTATTCCCCAAAAAAGCGGTGATACATTTATCGCTGCAGAAGAGACGTCTGATGCGTATTTGTATCATCGGGGAGACTGGCGCTATATAAAGACTGCCGGCAATGCAGCCACTTTTTTCGGACCGCTGTTTGACACCTTTATGAAGGATAAAAGGCAACCGTTGATTGTTATTACCGACGGGGAAATTTATGATATGGATCGTTTAACGCCCTACCGGCATACATTGTGGGCGCTTCCTCCGGAATGTGTCGGGCGCATAAAACCGCCGTTTGGCAAGGTTGCCGCAATTGAATAACC
>JAOZOL010000401.1 GCA_029933295.1 Desulfobacterales bacterium
ATGTCAAACCACATCACCATCGTAGGCGGTAACATTGCCGGACTTTCCGCAGCCTGGTATCTGGCTAAAAAGGGATGTCCGGTGACGGTGTATGAAAACAAAATCTGGGACAAGCCCTGCGGTGGTGCAATCTCCATCGAATTTGCACAGTATTTACAACGGGAACCAGGCATTGATATCAAGGCATTAGACCAGTTCATACCGGGCGTGAAATTTGCTTTCAGCAGCGGCCGGTATGTGGAAACCAAAGGGATTTTCATTATCACATCCCGCAAAAACCTCCAGACCCGATTGATCAACCGGCTCCAAAAAGAACCTAATATTAATATCATATTCAAACGTGTTTCAAAACATGATGATAGCCTGTTTACCCCCCAGACTATTCTTGCAACCGGATTTTCCGGTTTTACAAAACAAATCTTGCAAGATCAGTGGCAGAACCTGGAACATGCCGTAACCTTAAAATGCGAGGGAACCCTTGATGGTGCTTCCTGTCCGGCCAGTCACCTGATCGTGTTCGACAGCCGGATAAACGGTTACGGATGGCTCTTTATTCAACCGGATCACACGGTGAACATCGGCGTGGGCGGATTGATGGATTTATCTCTTTTGCATCAACAATATGATGAATTTGTTAAATTTATCAGAAACCGGTTCGATTACCATTTTACGCCGAAAACACGCCCTCAAATATGGAAAGTGCCGATTCTGGTGAACAACTGGAATACGCCGGTGTCGTTTTTGAAAAACAACATTGAATTTATCGGCGTCGGGGATGTGCTGGGACTGGCCCACCCGTTTATAGCGGCAGGAATTGAGCCGGCATGGCAATCCGGCTGGCTGCTGGGAGAAAGCTTTGACCCGGTTGCAAAACGGATCAATACGGCCCAATACCGGCATCTGCTGAAAAAAAACCAGCAATTAACCAGCAGAAAAAAATTTGATGTGATTGTCGCCCGCCTCCTCCGATTGAATCATTTCCCATATAAAGACCAGCTTGCTTTTATTTTATTGAATATATTAAAAAACCCTATCATAGATAAACTCAAAAAATATCCATGGTTTGCCATGGTGCATGATGGAAATAAAAAAATCAGGTTTTTCGAACCAAAAAATCAGGTTTTCCCCGATTGATTTATTGATTTCATGCTGTCAATATGGAGACACTTAAAAGAAGCATGAACATTGTTTATAAATTTAACCGCTAATCATAAATAAAATTCAAATTCCAAGGAGGAAGAAAAATGAAAAAATTATTAGTTATCCTGGCAGTATTCAGTGTATGCATCGCTTTAACATCAGGCCCGGCTTTCGGATCAACCTATACGAAAGGCATGAAGTATGGAATTTTTGATATTCTCGGAATTCATGCGGATCATACCTATCATTGCGCTCATGACTGGTGGCATGGAACTGATTGCTGGTCATGGACCGGCGGCCAGTCCGGTGGATCGTATATTTCTTACACATATGGATACGGCGACTATGGTGATGCAAAATGCACATCTGCCAACTGGGGATGCCGTTATATTTATGCTGTCCAGGGCGTCTGCCATCAGGAAGCCAACCGCGGGCTGTATACATCCGGAAAAAATATTTCCAGAGGAAATGTCGGCGGATACTGGCTGACGGGTGTGGTATTCGGCACCTACGGGGAATGGTCATCATGGACCGTCTGCAAAACCGCATGCTGGCTGTGGTAATAAAATAAATAATATGGAAAATCAGAAAAGTTAATCCATAAAACCACACAATAGCGTACACTAAAATCTAATATAAAAAAAGCCCCTTTGCAAAAAGGGGCTTTTTTTATGTCTTTGCCAGCAATATACCACAAAAAATAAAAATCAGGTTTTTCGAACCAAAAAATCAGGTTTTCCCCGATTGATTTATTGATTTCATGCTGTCAATATGGAGACACTTAAAAGAAGCATGAACATTGTTTATAAATTTAACCGCTAATCATAAATAAAATTCAAATTCCAAGGAGGAAGAAAAATGAAAAAATTATTAGTTATCCTGGCAGTATTCAGTGTATGCATCGCTTTAACATCAGGCCCGGCTTTCGGATCAACCTATACGAAAGGCATGAAGTATGGAATTTTTGATATTCTCGGAATTCATGCGGATCATACCTATCATTGCGCTCATGACTGGTGGCATGGAACTGATTGCTGGTCATGGACCGGCGGCCAGTCCGGTGGATCGTATATTTCTTACACATATGGATACGGCGACTATGGTGATGCAAAATGCACATCTGCCAACTGGGGATGCCGTTATATTTATGCTGTCCAGGGCGTCTGCCATCAGGAAGCCAACCGCGGGCTGTATACATCCGGAAAAAATATTTCCAGAGGAAATGTCGGCGGATACTGGCTGACGGGTGTGGTATTCGGCACCTACGGGGAATGGTCATCATGGACCGTCTGCAAAACCGCATGCTGGCTGTGGTGGTAAGATTTAAAATTTATTGATATTTAACATAAGCGTTTATTGACAAAAGCCTTCCTTTGTATTAGCAAATTACAAGCTGTACAAAGGGAGGCTTTTTTTATATCA
>JAOZOL010000076.1 GCA_029933295.1 Desulfobacterales bacterium
AACCTCACAAAACGATTTGGCGACTTTGTCGCCGTCAACCGCGTTAATTTTGAAGTTCAACGCGGTGAGATTTTTGGGTTCCTGGGGCCGAACGGATCGGGCAAGACGACCACCATCCGCATGATGCTGGGATTGATGCAGCCCACCTCCGGCGCGGTCGAAGTGCTCGGCATGAAAGTGGATGATGATACGCGCAGGATTCGTCCGCGCTTGGGATACATGTCCCAGAGGTTCAGCCTGTATAACGACCTGACCGTAATACAAAACCTGAATTTTTACGGCACAGCGTATGGACTTTCCAGAGCAGACCTCAAAACGCGAATCGCCGAAGCGCTGACCCTCGCCGGAATTGAAGGCCTCGAGGACGCCAGGACGAAAGACCTCCCCGGCGGCTGGCGTCAGCGGCTGGCTCTGAGCGCAGCCATCCTGCACCGCCCGGAAGTTCTCTTCCTTGATGAGCCCACTGCAGGAGTTGATCCCATTTCACGCCGAGCGTTTTGGGATTTGCTCTATCGGCTTATCGCGGAGGGGATAACGGTCTTTGTCACTACGCACTATATGGACGAAGCCGAGCATTGCCATCGGCTTGCATTCATCCAGCATGGCGTGATTATCGCCAGCGGCACCTCTGCTGAGATCAAAAGCACAATGATGCGTGGGGAGGTTCTCGAACTCGAGCCCTCGGATGCGCCGGAAGCGGTCGGGATATTGCGCGCTGCCCAGGCGAACGGGATCATTCCTCTTTTGGAGGTTGAACTTTACGGCGCGCTTGTCCATGCGGTCGCGCCGAATATAGGGAAATATCAAGGCGCCATCGAAAGCGAACTCCGCCGCGCGGGAATCAGCGCCGGGCGAGTATCCGTGATCGAGCCCTCGCTCGAAGACGTCTTTATCTCTGCCATGAAAAAATAGAACGGAGGTTACTATGAGAAAAAACACCATCATCCCTGTCCTGCTCCTCGTCCTTTCCGTTGCGGGGTGCCAAACGACAAACGATAGCGCGATCCAGGCCTCGGGTCAGATCGAGGCAAAGGAGATCACGGTCGCTTCGGAACTGTCGGGCCGCGTCGTGGCGGTATTTGCCGCTGAAGGGGATTCCGTACACGCTGGCGATCCGCTTCTTCGTCTGGACGACAGCCTGCTCCTGCCCGAGAAGCAGGCTGCGAAAGCCACGCTGGATTCCGCCCACGCATCCGTTCGGGTCGCGCAGACGGCGTTGGATTCCGCCCTCAGTCAATATGAGATGGCCCTGACCGCCGCGCTTTTCGAGGAGGCATTATTGACTCGAAAGAAACGGTGGACGGGAAGCAAGCCTGATGAGTACAACCAGCCTGTCTGGTATTTTTCAAAGGAGGAGCAGATCCGCTCTGCGCAGTCTGCCATCGGTTCGGCCAGGGACGCGCTGAGCAAGGCTCAAAACAACCTGAATGAGATTTTAAAGAGAACGGACAATGCTGAGTTTTTCGAGATCGAACGGAGGCTTTCCGATGCGCGCATGGCATTCGATATCGCCAGGGCGGTGCTGGACTCCACCGACCTCGCCTCGGATGAAACGTATCTGCGGGATGCAGCCCAGGTCGCGCACGATAAAGCCAGTGCCGATTTAAAGGATGCGCAGAAAGCCTACGATGATGCGCTGACCACCGAGGGCGCCAGGGATGTGGTGAAGGCCCGTGCCGGGTTGGAAGTGGCGCGCGAACGTTATTACACCGCATTGGATACCTTGCGTGCCCTGCAAACCGGCGAACAATCGATTACTGTCCTGGCTGCGGACAAGGCTGTGGACCAGGCGCGGGCGGTGCTCGAACAAGCAGAGTCCGCTGTGGCA
Source organism: Desulfobacterales bacterium (assembly GCA_029933295.1). Classification (GTDB taxonomy): domain Bacteria; phylum Desulfobacterota; class Desulfobacteria; order Desulfobacterales; family Desulfosalsimonadaceae; genus JAOZOL01. The sequence goes on from JAOZOL010000076.1 coordinate 1,829, forward strand.
GCAGCGCAGCCCTCCCTGGATTTGGTCCGCACGCAGATGGACAAACTCACCATCCTGGCGCCAATGGATGGCGTGGTGCTCATCCGCAGCATTGAGGCCGGGGAGGTTCTCCAGGCCGGCATGCCAGCCATGACCATCGGCAAACTCGACGAGTTGAAGGTCAGGGCCTACATTCCCGTAACCGAGTACGGTCAACTCAGTCTTGGACAGCCGGCCAATCTGACCGCAGACTCGTTTACCGGTGAGACCTTCACCGCAACGGTCACGCGCATTGCGGAAAAATTTGAGTTCACGCCACAGAATGTACAAACCAGGGAGGGGCGGCAAACGACGGTTTACGCGATCGAGTTGACTGTGGAAAATACGGATGGGAGGTTGAAACCCGGCATGCCGGTGGATGTGACGTTCGAGACAGTTGCGAAGTAAGTTTCCCAATGTCCGGAAACGACAGGCGACATCATCGCCTGTCGTTTGCTATTTCAGGCCGTGGCGTGGTTTTTGATTGGAGTAGAATCGCCCCATGCCCACGCGGAAGACTTCGTCGCGGCTCAGTTCGCCCGATGCGGCAGGACGTTTCTGCGTACTCTTCATCTTCGCGGCAGCAATTCACGATGAATCATGAAATCCATGACTGTTGCCTTAGTGCCTTTGCTATGATGTATTTTCAGGACCCTTCAATGCTTGAATTCCAGACACGCCTTCAAGATCGGCTTCATACAATGCCGGCAAACGGCAATTAAATAGCTTTTTATGGTAATGAATTACCACTGTATGAGAAAAATAACTTATCAATCATTTCAAACGGTTGCAAATGAGTTGTTTGGAAGTCCCTGAACGAAAACCTGAAAATTTTTTCAAGTTCAAGGCGGGCGATAATTTTAACCGTCAAAATTAATTTCTGGCACTCTTCTGCATCAAAACAAGGTTCCGCCTTTACAATTTTAGCCAGACTGCCTATAATTTGTGCAAAAAAGAGTAGATCAAACTCAAAAACTGTTAGTCACCGTGAATTGCTGATATTAAACCCATCTGCCTTCCATTTATATTTTCAGCGTTGAAAGTGTTTTTTTAAGATTTGAATGAATTTCTTATTGTAATAAAATACAAAATGAATATTTTTATATCATTTACCAAAGTCATATTCTGGTGACGACAATGGAAAGTGAATTTTTGTACTTTCAACGTGCCATTGGTTCCTTTTTTACTTTAAAAATATACTTAAGAACTGCTATTACAAAATTATCCATAAAAAAATACGGTGTAATTTATGATCGACAACCAATCTGATTTTGTTCATCTTCATGTTCATACTGAATACAGTCTTTTAGACGGTGCCATCCGGATCGATTCGCTGTTGAACAAGGCTAAAGAATACGACATGCGGGCAGTCGCAATTACGGACCACGGCACCATGTTCGGTGTTGTGGATTTTTATAAAAAAGCGAAAAAGGCCGGTATCAAGCCAATTATCGGGTGTGAATGTTATGTCGCCCCCCGAACAATCAAAGATAAGACACCCCTTGACCATGCGGGGCTTTCCCATCTGGTACTTCTGGCGGAAAATCAGACGGGATATCAGAATTTGTGCAAGCTTGTCACCAAAGCAAGCCTTGACGGATTTTACTATAAACCACGGATTGATAAGGCCCTGTTGCAAGAATACAGCAAAGGATTAATAGGGCTGTCCGCCTGCTTGAAAGGAGAAATCCCAACATTATTAAGGAAAGGCAAAATCGAAGCAGCCGATGAAGCCGCCAGGTTTTACGAACACCTGTTTGGGGAGAATAGTTTTTTTCTCGAAGTCCAAAACAACGGGATCAGAGATCAGGAGGTCGTCAACCGTGGACTTTTAGATATGCATAAACGGCTGTCAATTCCCATGGTAGCGACCAATGACTGCCATTATTTAAATCAGGAAGATGGCCGGGCGCATGATGTGTTGTTATGTATCCAGACAGGCCGAACCGTTAATGACCCGAATCGGTTCAAGTTTCGCACTGAGGACCTGTATTTCAAATCAGACCGGAAAATGATATCTGATTTTGCCGGATATCCGGGGGCGATTGAAAATACGGTGGCGATTGCGGATCGATGTCATGTGGAATTTGATTTTCATACTTTTCATTTTCCCAAATTTGATCTGGATTCCAGTAAATCAGAAGCACAAATTTTTGAAGAAAAAGTCCGGCAAGGGTATGAGCAAAAATTAGATATTATCCGGAAGAAGTATCCGGATATGGAAGAAGCTGTTTACAAAGAACGAATTGATTATGAGATATCGGTTGTCAATAATATGGGATTCCCCGGATATTTTCTTATTGTAGCTGATTTTATTGAATATGCGAAGAAAAAGAAAATTCCGGTCGGCCCTGGTCGAGGATCTGCGGCAGGAAGTCTGGTGGCTTATTGCTTAGGGATTACCGATCTGGACCCCATTGAGCACGGGTTAATATTTGAACGGTTTTTAAATCCGGGCCGTGAAAGCATGCCGGATATTGATGTTGATTTCTGCATAAACGGCCGGGAAGAAGTTTTCAGGTATGTTGTGGACCGCTATGGCGGCGGGGATTATGTCGCTCAAATAATTACATTCGGAAAAATGAAGGCCCGGGCGGTCATTCGGGATGTGGGACGTGCCTTGGACATTCCGTTAAGTGAAGTGGATGCCATCGCAAAACTTGTTCCTGAAAGTGTAAATATCAGCCTTGATGAAGCGATTAAAAAAGAACCAAAATTAAAAGAAGCGATTGATAAAAAACCGGAAATAGCAGAACTGATTGAGATATCGAAGGTCCTTGAGGGGTTGAATCGGCATGCATCCACCCATGCGGCCGGGGTTGTCATCGGAGATAAGCCCCTGGCCGACTATCTCCCGCTGTACAAAGGCAAGCGAGGTGAAGTGCTGACCCAGTTTGCCATGAAAATGGTGGAAAAAATCGGTCTGGTCAAGTTTGATTTTCTGGGGCTTCGTAATTTGACTATCATTGCGGATGCGTTGAATATCATCAAAGCCCAGGGCAAAACCCCGCCGGATATGGAGCATCTGGATTTGACCGATGAAAAAACATACCAGCTTCTGGTAGCCGGTGATACATCAGCGGTTTTTCAGCTTGAAAGTTCCGGTATGAAGGATTTAATCATCCGGTTAAAGCCTGAAAACTTCGCAGAAATCACAGCTTTGGTGGCTCTTTACCGCCCCGGTCCTATGGGCAGCGGCATGGTGGATGACTATGTGGAGCGCAAGCACGGTCGCCGGAATGTGGAATATCTGACCTCCGAACTTGAGCCGATTTTAGAACCGACTTACGGTGTCGTCCTTTATCAGGAGCAGGTTATGGAGATCGCGAGCCGTCTGGCCGATTATTCCATGGCGGAAGCGGACGGTCTTCGTAAGGCCATGGGTAAAAAAATTATTTCCGAGATGGCCAAACATCGGGAGCTTTTTGTGAAAGGGGCGGTAAAAAACAAAATTTCTGAAAATATTGCCCATCAGATTTTTGATTTAATGGAAAAATTCGGCGGGTACGGGTTCAATAAATCACACAGCGCGGCGTATGCCTTGATAGCCTATCATACAGCTTTTTTAAAGACCCATTTCCCCGTTGAATATATGGCTGCGGTGTTGACCAGTGAAATGCACAATTCCGACCATGTGGTGAAATACATCGCCGAATGTCGAAACCGGAATATTTTTGTTCTGCCGCCGGATATTAATGAAAGCGATAAGGGATTTACGGTAAGCGGTTTAAAGATACGCTTTGGTCTGGCTGCCGTGAAAAATGTCGGTGAAGCCGCCATTGAATCGATCATCGGCACGCGAAAGGAAGGTGATTTTGTTTCGCTTTTTGAATTCTGTCAGCGGGTTGATCTTCGTAAAGTCAATAAACGGGTACTTGAGAGTTTGATTCAATGTGGCGCGTTTGATTCTACCGGGCATAAACGGTCTCAAATGATGGCCATCGTTGAAGACGCCCTTGATTATGGACAGAAGATTCAGAAAGAGGCGGCAGATAAACAGATGCAGCTATTCGGAGGAGCCTCCGGCGGTAATCAACTAAATATTCCCACCGTGCCGGATATTCCGGAATGGAATGAGAAGCAGAAGCTGAATCTGGAGAAAGAGGCCATCGGTTTTTATATCACCGGGCATCCCCTGGACGCTTACCAGGATATACTTGAAAAATATTCAAGTACAAATTCCCTTGACTTAATGGATGAATGCGTAAAAGATGGGGCTGTTGTCCGTATGGGTGGTATTGTCCGGGGGATTAAACGGATTATGGACAAACGGGGTAATTCCATGGCGTTTGTTGAGCTTGAAGATATTAACGGGACCGTGGAAGTTACTGTTTTTGCGTCGGTGTTTTCCCTGGCAGGGGATATTTTGATTGAGGATGCTCCGGTTTTTGTTCAGGGCAAGGTTCAGAAAAACGAAAAATTTGCAAAATTAATTGCAGACAGCATTGTGCCCATTGAAAAAGCGGAAGAAGCCTGGACTGCCAGCGTGCACATGACCCTTGATACAAAAAGAACAGATCAGCAGACGTTAAAGGATTTGTATCAGATTCTGGAAAAATATCCCGGTAAATGCAAGGGCTATCTCCATGTCATTATACCTGAAAAAACCGAAACTATCATAGAGCTTCCCGGGCATATGCATTTACGCGCTGGTGTCTCCCTGACAAATGAGGTGAACAGATTACTCGGGTATCTTTCGGTAAACACGCATTGCTCGCCGATAAAGCCGTCTGTACGAACAGCAGAAAATAATGGGAAGAAGTATGCCCGCAAGAAAAGATAAATAAAAGGTATATATAACGGTTATGCAAGTCCCTCTTCTTGATTTAAAGGCTCAGTACCAGACGATTAGAGATAAATGCATCAAGGTTACACAGGAAATTTACGAGAGCCAGTATTTCATTCTCGGCCCGTATGTGGAACAACTTGAACAAGAGATTGCAGCGTATTGTTCGACGAAATATGCTGTGGGGGTATCTTCAGGTACGGATGCGCTGTTGTTATCACTGATGGCCGCTGAAATAGGCCATGGCGACCGGGTTATTACAACGCCATACACATTTTTTGCAACAGCCGGTTCAATCAGCCGCCGTGGGGCAATCCCTGTTTTTGTCGATATTGAACCGGATACCTATAATATTTCTCCGAAAGAAATCGAGGCTGTAATTGCTGGAATGTCTGAAGGCGAGCGAAAGACACTAAAGGCGATTATGCCGGTCCATCTCTATGGTCAGTGTGCGGATATGGATGCGATTAAAAATATTGCTGATGAGAACCACCTTGTTGTGATTGAAGACGCTGCTCAGGCCATCGGTTCTGAATATAAGAAAAGACGTGCCGGATCATTGGGCGATTTTGGCTGTTTTTCATTTTTTCCTTCTAAAAATCTGGGGGGATTCGGGGACGGCGGAATCGTGACAACAAATTCCAATGACCTTTATGAAAAATTAAAAATTTTAAGGGTCCACGGCGGCCACCCGAAGTATTACCATCAGAAAATCGGCGGGAATTTCAGGCTGGATGCGCTCCAGGCGGCTATTGTATCTATTAAATTAGCACATCTTGATGGCTGGACTGCGGCGCGCCAGGAGAATGCAAAGCGATATAAATCGCTGTTTAAGGAAGCTGGTTTGAGTGCTATTGTTAAATGCCCTGCGGAAAAAGAAAACCGCCATATATATAATCAATTTATTATTGCTGTTGAGAATAAAAGGGATGAATTAAAACAGCATTTAATTGACAATGGCGTGGGCTGTGAAATTTATTACCCGGTGCCGCTGCACCTCCAGGATTGCTTTGCGGATTTAGGGTATTCACCCGGAGCATTCCCGGTATCGGAATTTGCTGCCGAACACACCCTGGCATTGCCGGTTTATCCTGAACTTGCTGACGAACAAATTGCATATGTTGTGGATCAGATTAAAATATTTTTTTAATCTAAATGGTTAATGATATACATAAAGATAAATTTGGTTTTATTGATGGGGAACTTGATCGGCGAATCGAACGCCGGCAGCTGCGGCGATTAAGAAGCATGGTGCCGTTAAACGGTGTTGAAATCAATATCAATGGCCGTGCCATGTTGAATTTTTGCTCCAATGATTACCTGGGGCTGTCCACGCATCCGCTGCTCCAGAAGCGATCCATTGAATTTATTCATAAATACGGGGCAGGTGCAACCGCTTCGCGTTTGATTTGCGGCAATTATGAAATTTTCGATCATGTTGAAGAAAAACTGGCGGCATTAAAGCAGGTTGAAGCGGCCCTGGTTCTCGCCTCCGGGTTCCAGGCCAATATTTCCGTCATACCGGCCCTTGCAGACCAGGATTCATTAATCCTTTCAGATAGTTTAAATCATAACAGCCTGATTCAGGGTTGCCGGCTTGCCCGTTGTAAAGTTATTGTTTATCGTCATAATAACGTATCTCACCTTCAGCAGCTCCTTGAAGAAAACGCAGGAAGAGGGTTTTCCAGAGTTTTTATTGTCACGGAATCTGTTTTCAGCATGGACGGTGATAAAGCGGATATGGGAACGCTTGTGGGGCTTGCGGAAGAATTCAATGCATTTTTAATTGTGGATGAGGCGCACGCAACCGGTGTTTTCGGGCACCAGGGCATGGGGCTCACCTGTGGTCATAATGTTGATCTTGTGATCGGCACATTCGGAAAAGCAGGCGGTTCCTTTGGCGCCTATCTGGCATGTTCGGGAAAAATTCGTGATTTCATGATAAATTGTTGTTCCGGCTTAATCTATTCAACGGCTTTGCCGCCGTCAGTGATCGGTGCCATTGATGCAGCGCTTGAATTGATCCCGGAAATGGACCATGAACGTGCGATTGTTAAAAAAAACGCGGCAGATCTGCGAGCTGAGCTTCACGATATGGGGTGGCAGACCGGTCAGTCATCAACGCAAATTATTCCGCTTATTATAGGAAAGGCATCAGATGCGCTTGCCGTTTCAAGCAGGCTGGAAGAAAACGGAATCCTCATCACAGCCATACGTCCTCCCTCAGTGCCCGAAGGCGAGTCACGTGTTCGGATTTCCCTTTCTGCCCTGCATACCCGATCTCATATTGATCAGTTGGTTGATGTGTTAAAGAATTGCAGAAATACCAAATAAAGAGAAAAACCACTCAAGGCTATTATATATTGAAATTTATTGAAAAAATAAAATTGCCAAGGCGATTTTTCGTCACTGGAACTGATACTTCGGTCGGCAAAACCATTATAAGCGCCATTTTGATGGTGGGCTTAAAGGCCAGCTACTGGAAACCGATACAAAGCGGCCTGTCGGAAATTACAGATACGAATTGGATTAGGGGTGTGTCCGGTTTATCTGATGCGCATTTTTTGCCGGAAAATTATAAATTTTCGAAGCCGATTTCCCCCCATGCATCTGCACAAAGCGATGGGATACAAATTGCGCTGGAGTCATTTAATCTTCCGGCCGGCGACCAAGACGACCAATCTTCCCGCTTAATCGTTGAAGGTGCCGGCGGGGTCATGGTGCCGTTAAATGAACGTCATCTGATGGTGGATCTTATGAAACGGCTGGATCTGCCGGTAATTCTGGTGGCGAGAAGTACTTTGGGGACGATCAACCACACGCTTTTATCGTTGGAGCAATTAAGGCAAAAGAACCTTGAGGTGATTGGTGTGGTAATGAATGGTCCGAAAAACGAGATAAATAAATCCGCCATCGAAACTTACGGTAAAACCACGGTTCTTGCCGAAGTGGAGATGTTGTCGGATGTTAATTCAAAGACCCTGCAAAAAGCATATGACCGGTATTTTAAATAATTGAATTTTGTGGTTGACAAAGTAACAGGCTGCATGTAGAACCGCATAATCCGTTTTTTCAGAAACATTATCCAGCATTACGGATAACACTTATTTGTTTTTTGGCGATCAAATTTTTAGTTGACAGGCAAAACAAATAAGCATATATATATTAATTGTCCTGCGAGACAATTTTAGGTTTCATTTTTGTTCATTTATATATCAAAACTGACGCCTTTGATCTTTGGAAACTAAATAGTGACGTTTTGAAGTTG
>JAOZOL010000402.1 GCA_029933295.1 Desulfobacterales bacterium
TTCTATCGCCTTGCCTGCCATCCGGGTGCCTCGACTCTTGAAAATGTAAATTTATATTTTTGTGAACCCTAAATTAAAATTCCGGAAAAACAAAATCTGATGAACGCTTAACTTATTTCCTCGATTGCCAGGGGATACTTTGACATTTCCTCGCAATGGTCTTTAAAAAGGACAATCGGATTTTCATACCTAAATCCGATGTTCTCGTCCGGGCAGGCGTATTGCATGGCGCAGATCAGGACTTCATTTTCCTGGTACACATGGTCCGGGTTTGTCCAGAAGGGAAACGGGCCGTCATTTAAGCCGATACGCCATTCATCCCCCAGCAGCCCGATGCCGTGTTCATATCCGGGCACCATATAATCCGCAAATCCGCCTTTTTCTGAGAAGTCCATCATCTGCTCAGCAAGCAGAGACGGAGTGATGCCTGCTTTATAGGTTTCCAGCGTTTTTTTCACGATACTGACAAAATTATCCGCATGCCATCGTTGCCTGTCAGTGGCCGGGGCAATAAGATAATTATGGGAATGATCGCCCAGTCCCAGTTTAAATGTAGAATGGATGTCCACCATCAGGGGTTCTCCTGCCTTAATTTCCTTGCGGGATGCCGGTGTGCAGGCGCCGCCGGTATAGCCGGTCCGGTGCCCGCTGGCAATTTCATTGCCGCCGGTAAAAGACCATTCCCATTCACTGCCTGCCCGTCTCATGGCCAGGGCTGCGATGCCGGCAATTTCCGTTTCAGTCATGCCTTTCCAGCCGCCGTCTTTAATGGCATCAAATACAGCCTGATGACCGATGTCCACAATTCGGGATGCTTCTTTAAACCGGTTAATGGTTCCCGCATCTTTGATTAACGCCAGTCTGTCTATGATGGTGTGCGCATTTACCAGTTCGCAATCCGACAATGCGGCGTCAAACTGTTGGTATTCGTAATGGGTCAGCCAGCCTTCGGGCAGATAATTGGACATGCCGCTTTCAACACCGATTCGGCCGCTGCCGCTTTTTAATATATCTTTGATAAAGTCTGCAATCTGTTCTATCTGGTCCTGGCCACCCATGGGCGCGAATCCGTATACATGGTCTTCCCCCAGCCACGAATCGTCGGCAGCCCGGGCCGCATCAATCACAAAAGTAAATGCGGTGGGCAATCCTTGCGGGGGAATCACAATAAAACTTCGCCACGGGAAAAATGCATCCGTGGTCCATGAAAGGGTTCTAAGACGGGAACCTAAATAAATATCAATATTTTCCTTTTGCATTTGCCCCTGAATATCTTTGATCCTCTGGGGAAAATCGATGAAATAGGGATCGTTGGATTGGGTTGTCATGGGTTTCCTCCTTATTTAGTAGTCTGTGGGGATGGTGGCCAACACCTTATTCAAGCGGTCGGCAAGGGACGCCAGCCGGAGCGCTTTGACCATATTCCCTTTTAGTTTCAGTTTTAGGGTCATCAAGGCTTTCTGGGCGCTAACTTCCCCGCGGGTGATTCTCGCAAAGGTTTCATAATCCCCTTTAATGGCGAATTCAGCTTTCGGGGGCTCTCCATTGCCAACAAGCATTTCCGCAAAATTGCCGTTCTCGAACTTAAAAAACAAAAATTTTTCCGATCCATCCGGACAATTCTGGTAAATGTTGCTCATGGATGATGTTGCGAAATTCATCCGTTCGGGCGGCAGTTCGGTTTTCAGGCGTTTTTCAGCCTCATCCCGCCATTCTGAACTCAGGTATTTGAATTTTTCGGACATGGTGTTTTCCTCCTTTTTGGTAATAAGTTCTTTTTTTATTGGTGGTTTTAAGTGTTCAGGTTTCAGCAGGGTTTTTCTTTCCTGACACCCGATACCTGAAACCCGGCAGTTCCAGATAAATCAGAGGTTTAATTCCTTAAGCCTTCTACCTTTAAGCCAAGCCCCTTTATCAACAAAAAGTCCATGGGCAAAGAGATCAACGGTGTCTACAAACATTTCATGAATCAGTTTGTCTTCGGTTTTAATATACATCCGGATGATAAACATTTTATAAATCATAAATACGACCTCCGACACGCGGTCAGGGTCGATGTCGCGAAAGACGTTTTCTTCAATACCCTGTATTAGAATTGATTTTATCAACTCAACGGAATTGTGGTTGATTTCATAAAACGGGTCTTTTGTTGGAAACATGGGAAAAATTTCCGGGTCACGGCTTAGTACCTGTCTGAGTTTTTTATCATTTGACAGATACTCAACTGCTTTGAAGCACATGGCCGTGAATTTTTGTTTTACATCCGGTTCGCTGTCAACCGCTTCCAGCACCTTTGTTTGCCACTTTAAAAGCGCGTGGGAAATTGTTTTGCGGTATAAATCTTTTTTGTTTTTAACGTACAGGTAGAGGTTCCCCTTGGTCATGTTGAGTTGGGCGGCGATATCCTGCATGGTGGTTTTTTGAAAACCAAATTCCGCAAATACGGACAGGGCAACGTTGTAAATGGTTTTTATATCTTCTCTTGGTTTCATATACGATCCAAAATTAATATATATGATGAATAAATGAACAACTTGTT
>JAOZOL010000077.1 GCA_029933295.1 Desulfobacterales bacterium
TCCATGTCAGTGCACATGTAACTGTAAATGTGTCAGTCTATGTGTTCCATGTTGTCCCTGGTGTAAGCCATGTTGTCCGCCTATCAGTCCAATGAGACCTTGATAAAAAATTGTCGATTCATATCTCAAACAATCGAGTTTAACACGAAGATAAAGATTTAATGAATGTTTAATAAGTTAAAAATTTTACCAATCTTTTTCAGCCTGGCGATGCTTTTTAGCGTCCACATTGCAATTGCAGAAATGCCTGCGGCAACATCAGAACATCCTGGCGTAGCCAAAGGTGATAAAGCTGAAAACATTCTGATTACTTCTAAATCCAGCACTGAAGCCCAAACACCGGCAATTGGCCAAAATGACGGCAAACCAGTTCAAGTTATTCCAAAAGCTGCCGCTGCAACTGCTGCAACGGACGTGCCTATTACCGGCGATATTTTTGAAAAAAAAAATCGTTACCTTCATGCGTTTCTTTCAGCAAACCAGTCGTATACGACTAACTTGTACAAGACTGACAGAGATCATGAAGGAGCCTGGACAACTATAATAAACTCCGGAGTATGGACAGCTTTTCCCTCCAATATGAAGCGCAGCGTTAATATTATTACCGCCAATGCTTCCCCCGGAGGCCTTGCCATCGAGCCCTTCATGCCATCTTTTTCTCAACGATTTCAAGCATATTTTTCATATAATGCCAATCTTGAAATGTACCACGGCCAGAACGACAAGACATATCATGACCCGGATTTCGGCACCGGCATTACTAAAAACACCAAGGACGACCGATTAACCCACCGCTTCGACGGAATGCTCCATTACAACTCAGGCAACAGGCTCTCTGTAAGTGCCATTGATCAATATAAAATATCATATGACGCATTTTCAGAACGCGCTTACCTGACAGATGATAAATACAAATCCAACTTGTTTGGTATCGCGGGAACGCTTGACCTGACGAAAAAATTGTGGCTGCGGCTTGATTATTCAAACTTTTATCTGAATTATAAAGAAAATTTTGACAAAAATGAAGACCGGATGGATAATACGTATGCCGCCTATATTTTTTTCCGGATGACAAGCAAAACCTCGGTTTTTGTAGAATATGACTTTGCAGACATTGGTTATGATTCATCGATCGGGGACAATCACGAACATCGTTATTTCACTGGTTTTCGGTGGGAAATGACCGGCAAATCCAGCGGGCAGATCAAAGGCGGGTTTGCCAGAAAAAAATCAGATAATTCACCGACGACTGATACGGATGCCGCTTCTTCCGACATTTCCGCAAACAACTGGATAGCAGCCATTCAGATCGATCACAACTTGACTTCCAAAACAAACCTTTCATTCAACGCATACCGCCGATACGATGAAGTCCTTGAGCACCGTTATGACTACGGCATTTCCGAAAAATTTTATGCGGATTATACGCTGTCGCATTTCGCTGGTCTCCATTTCGGATGGCATGTTTTACCGAATATCCATCTAAATATAGACACATCGATTAATTATAATGATTTTAAGGAAAGCCGCCTGGAAAACCGGCAGGGAGAAAATCTTAAAGATCGGGAAGATTGGAAATATACAGTTTCCCCATCTGTTACAATTGCCCTTTGGGAACATTTTACAATTAATGGGGCGTATAGCTATACAAATCTTGACTCAAATTATAATGAAAACGACTACTTTGATCATACGTTCTTTGTGAGTGCAAACCTGTTTATGTAAATTTTATCTGACGTGTAAAAATTGAAATTCTTGAAATTTTAAAAAACAGCTTTTATTATAATACAAGCTGTTTTTTTTATATTATAGGCGCAAAAAAATGAAGCATTGTTTCCATTTAACGTTAATCCTCACTGTTCTGTTGCTCTGCACATCAGATATAAATGCCCAGGATTATATTCTGGGGGAAGGTGATGTATTAACCGTTTCCGTATATGACCAGCCGGATCTGAAATCAACCGTAAGGATAAGTGGAGATGGGATGATTTCGCTCCCGCTCATCGGCCAGGTGCATGCCACAGGTCAAAGTGTCGACCAACTCAGCCATAAAATCGAAACTCGATTAGCTGACGGATATCTTATAAATCCACATGTTACAATTTTCATAGATGAATTCAGAAATCTGAAAGTTACTATTCTTGGAGGTATAATAAGCCCGGGTTTGTATGAACTCAAAGGCCAGACAACACTTTTAGAATTAATTTCCAAAGCCGGCGGACTGACGGAAGATGCTGCGAATGAAGCGATTATACGACGAAACACCTCAAATAACAAAGAAGGAAAAACAGTCATTAATATCGATCTTAATGAACTTATGGAAAAGGGTCAAATATCCAAAAATATTACCATTATCAATGGGGATAATATTTATATACCCAAAAAGAAAGAATATTACATAACGGGAGAAGTAAAAAGCCCAAACGCATACACCTATCAGGAAGGGATTACCGTCATCCAGGCACTTACAAAAGCAGGTGGTTTCAGCGACAAGGCTGCGCCCAGCCGAATTAAAATTATACGAACCATTGACGGCAAAGAGCAGCTTTTAAAAAATGTTCATATGGATGAACGGGTGCAACCCAATGATGTCATCGTGGTACCGGAGAGTTACTTTTAGCAACCCTTAAATAATCGAAATACCGATGTATAAAGAAGACGAAAATCCAATCAAACAATATTTAAATGTTTTACTTCGCCGGAAAAATATTATCCTGCTGGTCTTTGTTGTCTGCCTCCCGTTTGTTTTAATCAAGGCGTTTTCCGGCACACCTGTTTACAAGGCAACGGCAAAACTCTTAATCAAGAAAAATTATGATCCCTCTTTTGCATCCCCTTATCAGTTCAGCTATGATCCGTATTTCTTAAAAACACAAACCCAGCTGATTAAAAGCAGCAAGGTTGCCGCCAAAGTAGTGGACACCTTAAACCTGGATGAAACATATGAGCGGTATTTCCAGGAAAAACAACCGGCATCATCAACTCTCAATGCAATTTTTAACTGGAGTCACAACCTTTTTTCATTTGGAAAAAAGAATTCTAAAACCGAAAAAGATGAACCGGAAATATTAATAACAAAAAAAATCGGCTCAACTGAACAGGAAAAAACCGAAAAAAAAATATTGTCTCTCGAACAAAAGGTACGAAATGGTATAGCGATTGAAAGCAAAACAGAAGAAGGCAATATTGTAAATGTGAGTTTTACTTCCACCAGTCCGGTGTTTGCAGCCGCCATTGTTAACGCAGTCGCTTCCGCTTACAAACAATTTCTCATGGAAATGAAGCTGGAAACAACATCCCAGTCACTGGAATGGATGAAGTCCAATGCGGATGCGGAAAGGGCAAAACTGGAGGCCAGCGAACGAAAGCTGCGGGAATATAAAAAGCAACATGATATTTATACAATCGATAACGAGGAAGCAATTTTTCCCCAGAAAATAACCCAGATCAGCAGCAATCTGACCCAGGCCCAGGCAAATGTGAACGAGCTGGAATCCATGTACCAGGAAATAAGGCGGATTGCTCCGGACGAAGCATTGAACCTGCCTGTTGTTGCCAACAATGGAACCGTAAAAAATTTGCGACAGCAGATCATTAACAAAAAACAGGAAATCAACAGGTTGTCAAAAAGCCTCGGACCCAAGCACCCAAATATGATTCAGGCAGGCAAAGACCTGACCGCATTTCAGGAACAACTCGATAATGAGATAATGGATGTTATCCAGTCTATTAAAAACAGATACGAGCTGGCCCGGCAAAAGGCGAAAAATCTGAAATCACTTCTTGACGAAGCAAAACAAAATGCCGCGCTCATGAGCGATAAACTCATCCAGTTTGAAATTTTAAACCGGGATGTGGAAGTCCACCGCCTTTTGTATGACAGACTGCTTTCCAGGATCAAGGAATATAATATCACTGAAACGCAGCAGGAGGTAGAAGTATGGGTGGTTGAAAATGCGGAAACGCCAAAAATGCCTATAACAAAAGGACCAAAGCGGGCGCTGATGATGGGTATCATTCTCAGCCTCGCGGCAGGGGCAGGGCTGGCCTTTTTCCTGGATTATATGGATAATACCATAAAAACAGCGGAAGATGCGGAAAACCGTCTCGACATACCGATCCTGGGGATGGTGCCGCTGATGAAAAAAAATGATGAAGAACATATTGAAACCATTGTCATAGAAAAACCCGCATCCGCCATATCGGAATCTTACAAAGCCATCAGGACATCAGTGCTTTTGTCTTCGCCGGATGGTTCTCCTGAGATCATTCTGGTCTCAAGCATGAGTCAGGGGACCGGCAAGACCGTCACATCCCTTAATCTTGCCATTTCACTTGCCCAGTCTGAAAAAAAAGTGCTGCTGGTTGATGCGGATATGCGCCGCTCCAGAATCCATAAAATTTTTGATATCGACAACACCTCCGGGTTAAGTACTTATCTGTCAAACCAGTCAGAAATAATTACATTCCCGAGCGGGGATCAAAATTTTCTGGATATTGCACCGGCCGGACCGGTTCCGCCAAATCCGTCAGAATTACTGAGCTCTGCCCGTCTGGGTGAATTTGTCAGGTCAGTAAAACAACACTATGATTTTATTATCATTGATTCCCCGCCTTTGTTTAATGTCAGTGATGCGCACTTAATCAGCAAGGTCACAGAGCAAACCATTATCGTAGCACGGTCCGGGGTCTCCACATATGAATCAGTGGCCAGGGTGCATAAAATGCTGACAACCATTCACACCAGCATGCTGGGTTTAATTGTGAATGCTGTGGATATTAAGAAAGAAAATTACTACTATTCCCGATATTATGGGTCATACGGTTATTATAAAAATGATTACACGAAAACATAGTGTTCTCCATCGCCAGCATGCTCTCCATCTCTAATATGGTTGACGGCCACTGCCATATTCTGCCGAACATAGATGACGGCCCGCCGGATGCTGACAAATCTCTTGAAATGGCAAAAATTGCCGCCAAAGACGGAATTTCCAAAATCATCGCCACACCCCATATCACTGACAACAGATATTTACCTTCAGATATCGAAAAAAAAGTTGATCAGCTCAACCGGATTTTAATCCAAAACAACATTTGTGTTCAGGTTTATCCCGGTGCAGAAGTCTCCATCGGCCTGGACCCTAAAATGCTGGCACAATATACCATCAACCGCTCTTCTTATATTCTGATCGAATTTCCGCATGATCATCTTCCGTCGTATGCTGAAAAAATGCTTTCCTGGCTCTGTGCAAAAGGGCTTAAACCGATTATCGCCCATCCCGAACGAAATTATTCCATCATCCGATCGCCCGAGATATTATTAAATCTTCTAAACAGCAAAATTTATGTTCAGCTCACTGCTGCAAGCATTACCGGTGATTTCGGCCAGGACATCAAATATTGTTCAAATTTTCTGTTAGGCTCCGGCAAGGTTGATATTATTGCTTCTGATGCCCATTCAACAAAATTCCGCCCGCCGATTCTCTCCGGGGCGGCGAAAATAATTGCAAAACATCTCGGCAAAAAAGCATCTCAGCGTCTTGTCTGTGAAAACCCGGCAGCGATTTTGAATGGTGAGGAAATTCATTTAGATTAAATGAAAAAAACAGCATATTATCTTTTTTTATTTACATTAATTTTTGCACCCATGGCTTTCGGGACGGTTGAGACATGGTCCTACCTGACAATGGAAATGCTTATCTGTGTCAGCGCCCTGCTTTTATTTTTTTATCCCGGGGAAAAAACATTTTACAAAGTCCCGGGAATAATTCCATTATTAAGCGTCAATGCATTCATATTATTCCAGATCATACCGCTTCCCGGAAATTTCGTTAAACTCCTTTCCCCTTCAACCTATGCCATCAAACAGAGTGCGGCCGGTTTAACCGGTGAAACTGCCTGGATTTCGCTATCGATTTTCCCGCATGCCACGATCATGGAGTTATTAAGATTTTCTTCCTATGTGCTTTTTTATATCATTGCCGTACAGTTTTTAACCGATCGATCGCTTTTAAAAAAAAGCATTGCGGTGATTACCTGGTTTACCGCACTTTTATCCCTGGTTTCAA
The DNA here is from genome assembly GCA_029933295.1 of Desulfobacterales bacterium. GTDB lineage: Bacteria > Desulfobacterota > Desulfobacteria > Desulfobacterales > Desulfosalsimonadaceae > JAOZOL01. The sequence continues at coordinate 6,072 of JAOZOL010000077.1, forward strand.
TTATTGAATTTATTACAAAAAGCTTCAATTCTCCCCTGGCCCACGATAAAATTTTCTGGTTCAAGACATTAAGCCATGGCGGGACACCGATGGGGCCTTATGTTAATCGCAATCATTATGCCGGGCTCATGGAAATGATTTTCCCGCTGGTTCTCGCCATGTTTCTGGCATTTCGCCCGATCCTGGCCAGAGTATCATTCAAAAGAAGAATTACCGATTTTTTTACCCAAAAACGCGTCAATCATCATTTTTTTTACGGCACTGCCGCTGTTCTCATCGCGACATCGATATTGTTGAGCCTTTCACGCGGCGGCATTCTTTCATTATCAATATCCATGATCATTTTTTCCGGCCTGATAATTTTCAAGGCAAAACAAAAAAAAACAGGATTTTTCATCAGCTTTATCGTCATCATCGTCTTGTTTTTAACCGGAACATCCGGGTGGGATGCCATATTTAAACGGTTTGAAAGTCTCAGGAATCAATCCGGCATGATTTACCACGTCCGGTTGATTTACTGGCAAGACAGCATAAATATTATCCGGGATTTTCCCTTAGTCGGCACCGGTTCCGGCACGTTTGAAAAAATTTATCCACTCTATCGTTCTTTTCCCGGAAATAATATTTTAGAACACGCCCATAATGATTATCTGGAATTTTTGTGCACCGGCGGCATTATTTTACCGGCGCTGATGTTTTTCTGTCTTTTTTCAATTCTGTATTCAGCCGCCAAATCATTTGCTAAACGCCGGGAGTGGTATTCTATTCTTCTTTTTGCGGGATGTGTGACATCCATCGGTGCTATTTTACTCCATTCATTTGTTGATTTTAATATGCAGGTCGGTGCCAATGGTCTCTATTTTTTCTTTGTCCTTGCCCTTGCAGTATCCGCTGCAAATACCCGCATGCGATACGGGTTGGCTGCAACCTATTTAAAACAATCAAAAACCAATCCTTTTTTAACAGGGGCATCAGTCTTATTATTATTAATTGTTGTAACCTATGTGCATGGCGGTGCACTTATAGCAAATTATCATTTTTCAGACTACCGGAATATCCCCCTGGCACCTGGTATCCCCGAAAAAAAACTTCGTGAGATAAATAAGGCGGCAAAAACGGCAGCGGCCCTGGACATATTTAACCCCGGCTACACAGGAATATTAGCCAATACAGCATCTTTGCTGTCAAATAATTCGGATGCTCTGAAATATTATACAAAATCTGTTCGAATGGACCCCAAAAACAGTCAATATCTTATGAATGCCGGATATTTGATTTATAGACAGGGCAACCATGAACTGGCGGAAACGCTTTTCCGCAACAGCATCAAATACGATAAAACAAATATGGCGGCATACTTAAATTACGCCGCCATGTTATTTGAAATTAATCAGCAAAAAAAAAGCCTGGGCATATTAAAACAGGCAATGTCAATCTATACCCGAATTACCGATAACTGCCTGGCTTTGATGGTGTTAAATCATATCGATGAAGACCGGATGCATCTGGCTTTGCCGGACAGGGTCGAACCCTACCTGGTCTTGGGCGATTTTTTTAAATCTTTAGGAGAGAAAAAAAAAGCGGAAAAAACCTATTTAAATGCGCTTGAATATCTTCCCAATGAAACGCAAATCAGAAAAAATTACTTTTTTCATGTATATAAATTTTACCAACACAATCAAATGCATGAAAAAGCATTACACATCATTTTAACGGCAATCCAATATTTTCCGGAGGACGCTGGACTTCACCGCACTGCCGGTGATCTTTATAAAAAGCTGGGCATCGATTACCGGGCCGAAGAAGAATACCGCAAGGCTGATATATTACTTCTCTTTCCACCCGACTCCTGACCCGGTTGGGTAGCAGACTCAGACCAAGGTGTGATATTTTTCAGCATCGTCAACTAAAACCCTTTATTTACTGCGGGCTCCTTTCAAAACGATATTGACAAAGGCTTTAAAAAAATACCGGATCTGAGTACGCACAGGCCGCTTCAAAAAAGCATTGATATACCTGCGTTCGGAATCGCAAATCTCTTCAAACGTCTCAGGCATGTCCGCATAAAAAGGCGGCACCAGCCCCGGCCGAACCTGCCGCCTCAGCTTTTGAAGATCCGAGTCATAGAGGCTTAAATACTGAAAACTCAAAGGCCGCACCCCCACCAGCCCGAAATCTCCTTTCAACCAGTTATAAATCATGGGAAGCTCATCTATCCACAGCTTGCGCATTACCCTGCCCCAGCCGGTCATTCGGAAATCATTTTCGATCTTGCCACCCTTTCTTAGCCCGTGAAGGGAATACATATATTGCTGGAGATATTCCGAGTAAGGATGCATGGTGCGGAATTTATAGGTAAGCACCATCTTGCCTTCATACCCTGAGCGTTTCAGGACCACCAGAGGGCCATAGGTAGGATTCTCATCCAGGGACGGAGTCTTGACCTTGCGGACAATGAAATAAAACCGATTATGAATCACTCTGGTATCCACGATCTCAAACCCGCAGAAACAGAGCCTCCCCAGCACCTCGGCCCTGGAGATAATGCGGTTTCTGCCCCTGGTCAAGGCAAAATAAACTTTCTGAAACCAGGGCAGCTTGGGTGTTATCCGGTGGACAAAAAAATCCATCATATATACCACATGCGCCAGCTGCCGGGGAAACCGGGAATAAATCCAGTCGTGATGAGTCTGGATAGTATGGACATATCCGGCAAAATACCCGCCGGGCAATAAGATTCGGTGAATCTTCAGAAAATGAGCATTAATCCGCCGACAGTCATTGATTTTATCGATACTTACAAAAAGCCTCAGCATCAGATCGTCATCCCACACAGGAATGAACTCACTGGCCCGCTCCACCCGGGTCTCCACGGAAAGCATTTCTTTGAGATTAATATTGTCAGCCAGAAAATGATAAAACTCCGGATTATCCGACTGAAAATAACGCGTCAGCTTATAATTCGCCGGCTGCAACAAGCGCCTGCGTAGGGCGTTAATATCAACATTGAGGTCATAGGGCTCCTGATCAAGTATCTGCCTGACCTGATCAACAGATTCGATGTCAGGGGCTGTATTCTTCTCTTTGCGCCCGGCATAATACATCACCAGGGCCAGCGCTTCCAGGCCCATCAGGACAACCGTGGTCCCGAAACCCTGGAACCGGGAATAATGAAACATCCGCAGCCCAAACACCAGCACCGCGGTGGCAGCCAACATCAGGATTCCTGCCTTTAGCCACTGCCACAGACTGAAATACATATTTTTTTTGTTAAGCCCATGGAACTTGCGGGTTAACAGGGAAATCCCCAACAACAAAGTCAGCAGCAACATCAACAGCTTGTCGTAGCCGGGCTCCAGTGCCAGGGTTTCCCTCTTAAGGTAATTGACTATGAAAAAAGCCGCAAAAAACAACCCCAGATCCAGGGCGAAAAAACGGTAGGAAAACCGGACGCCCCTCCCGCCTGCACCTGCCCTTTTTTCTTCAAACAGATCATTCAATGCCTGGCCTTCAACTTTTGCATCCTCTTGCACCTGCAGCGGCCCGGCCTTCCAAATTACCAGGCCCCACACCAGCAGTTCCAGACCAAGCAGAACCCCGCAGGTGGCAAAAATCTGAACCCGGGAAAAATATTGCAACCCGGACATCACCACGACAAATACGATGACATAGGCAAGGTATAGGGCCGACCTGAACAGCACGGCCCCGCCCTGATACCCCTGGTATTTTTCCGGCGTAAACTTTTTGCCTGCCAG
>JAOZOL010000403.1 GCA_029933295.1 Desulfobacterales bacterium
TCTTCGGGCAGGGGCATGACATAGGAACCGCAATGAAGCGCTCTGATCAGGGCGTCCACAAATTCCTGGTCCTGCAGCCTGCATCCCCAGCGAGCTTTCGGTACTTCATAGGGAACGCTGGACATATGCTCAACGCCGCCCGATAAAATCACATCGGCCATACCCGCCTGAATCATTGCCATGCCGGAAAGGGTTGCCTCCATACCGGAAATACAGACCCGGTTTACGGTGACTGCCGGAATAGTATCCGGTATCCCGGCCAGCAGAGCCCCCACACGGGTGACATTTAACGTATCAGTCGGATCCATGCAGCATCCGAAACGAACATCATCAATAATCGCCGGATCAATGCCCGCCCGATTAATTGCTTCTTTCATCACCACACTGGCAAGGGTTGCGCTGTTTAAATCTTTCAAGGTTCCGCCGAACGTGCCAACCGCTGTACGACAGGCGGACACAATTACCACATCCTTCATTTTTTTTCTCCTTTTACTGTTTATCCTTTATCCTGTTGAATAATATCGGCTGATATCGTATTAACGAAAAAAATACAATACAACCGGTTTTTTAAGCTTTTTCAAAAGCTATAAATATGAATATTCTCGAAATTTTATTGATTGCAGTCGGATTGGCCATGGATGCGTTTGCAGTGTCCATTGCCGCAGGGACATCCGGAAAACTTTCCGGGAAACGGGCCACCTTCCGGCTGTCTTTTCACTTTGGTCTGTTTCAGGCCATGATGCCAGTGCTCGGATGGTCTGCGGGTAGATATATTGCAAACCTGATCGCAGCTTTTGACCACTGGGTTGCATTCGGTCTCTTACTGTTTGTGGGCATCCGGATGATCATGTCATCGTTTCAAACAGACACCGAGGCATTTGCCAAAGATCCGTCAAAAGGAGTCAGTCTGGTAATACTTTCTGTGGCAACAAGCATCGATGCCCTGGCTGTCGGGCTCAGCCTGGCCATGATCCGTGTAAATATCTGGTATCCATGCTTGATTATCGGTATGGTCACCGCCCTGCTATCGGTAATCGGCATCCGGGCCGGAAAATTTTTCGGCAAAAAACTCGGACCATCGATGGAGTTTGCGGGCGGCGTCATCCTGATACTAATCGGGTTGAAAATTTTGCTGACCGATCTGATAGCATAGGGGCAGACTGTAGGCCGGATTAGCGCGTGAGTGCGTAATCCGGCGATTCAAGGTCTCAGTGTTCAGGTGTCAGCTAAATTGAGCCAAACCTTTTAATTTCCATCTCGTTCCCATGGTTAAACTTCTAAATCTTCAAAAGAGGCTCCCATAATTTTCTGTCATTTTTTGTCTTTTTCAACCGTAAACTGTAAAACCGATAACCGTGAACGGTCACCTATTCCTTTGCCGCCCGACGTATCCACCCCGATATATTTTTAACAACCGTTTTTTCCCAGGCAGGATTTACCCGGGATTTTATAAACTGCGTGTAGAGTTGATTTGTCAAATTGACCATCTTCTCGTAAAGATAAATTTTTTCTAATACCGCTCCTTCTATGTCTTCTGCTGATTCAATGCGCCCGGTTTCAGGGGTTTTTAAATTTCCGATGTTTAAACTTTCCCCTTTGACATTAAACCGCCATTCATTTTCCTGCGATTTGGCCACAAGATTGATTTCCGTGACCTTCGCCCCTTTCTGCAGGGCAATCACACCTTCTTCCAGGCCCGCATCATCCCCTTTTATGGTAATAATTTCATCCCGGTTGTGGCTGCTGTTTGCTAAAACAATCCGGTTTCCGATATACATATCTTCAAGTTCAGTGTCTGCATCCAATAACGTTTGCTTGTCTGTCTCAATCATAAACCACAGCCATGTTAAAAATTCATGTCCGAGAAACTTATACCGGTTATAGGCTACTGATACATCAAGCATGCTGCCCCCTGTAAAATCTTGTGGGTGAAAGTTTGGCCATATTATCTTTTTCAATGGCCGACAGACCGCAGACCAGCTCTGCGGCCGTATACGGAAACATTCGGATCAAAGAAATCTTGAAAGTTTTGGAAAAAAGGGTTTCCAGCTCTTCATTGGCAGCTTTTAGATTGGTGAAAAACCATAGGGTTTTCTGCTCATAATTCCATACCAGGTCGTAAATATTCGGTGTTGCAGGGACCCGCAGATAAAGCCGGCGCAACACCTCATCCTTGATTTCACTTTTTTCATTTTTATGAAGCGCCTTGCGGTCGGATTGAGCAAGCCGCTTGTTGACAGCCATATTAAGATGTTTGGCAACAACTTTTGACGGAATGCTCTTTTTGTCAATCCGTAAAGAAAACAAAATGTGTGTGCCGAACATAAACGATGATCCTTTAAAATCCGGTTTAAATGGAGATTCAAAGCTGGTCCAGCCCACGCTTTGTTGCTCCGGTTCATTATCGATTTCCCGGATGGCATTCTTTCCTAATGCATCCGCCACATTTTCCAGAAACGATTTTTCGATTTGGCCCTCCACCCGATACTGAGTGATCGAAACGCTCGAAGATAACACGCCCATATACGTCA
>JAOZOL010000078.1 GCA_029933295.1 Desulfobacterales bacterium
CGATTTTAACCGGGCAATGCCTAACTTTTTCTTGACTTAAGATGTGTTTTACATCTAATATTTCAATAAATTATTTCTGAATTATAACATTTACCTTAACATTCAAGGAGGTTTACCATGCTTCTTACAACCATCAAACGATTTTTAACGGAAGAAGAAGGCCAGGGAACGACCGAGTATATTTTGATTGTTGCTTTGATCGCCATTGCGCTGATTGGAACCTTTGTGGCGTTTAGAGATAAAATCTTTAATTTTATAAAGACCCTGGGCGGTGACGTTGATAGTGCCAGTTCAACATCCCAGAGCAAGAAGGCAGAAGGCTTTTAATTTTATTTAGCCTGTTTTAATCTCCGGTTAAATGAATAGGTGGTGTTAATTGTCATCATTGCTATTGGTGCAAAAGCACGTATGACAATGATGACAGGCTTCTGTGTTTTTATAAATCCACCATTTTCATCCAACGTTATTTGCTTTTTTATTTCTCAATATTGATGCGGTTAATCATGCAATCATAGATGAAAAATAAAATGACATCCAAAATTCGGAAGATCATACAACGGTTCCACAATAATGACGGCCAGGCCATGGTTGAGTATGCCATTATTTCAGCTGTCATGATTGTCACCTTTATTTTTTTTAATAAAGTATCTCATTTGATTTATAAAAAAGCGTTAGAGATGTATACGACGATATTAAGTCTTCCGTTTCCATAAAACCCAATTAAATAAGAAGAACTCGGAGTTGTCTTGAGTGGTTTAAATGCGTCATCTGATTACGGGGTTTTTCTATTAATAAATACGTTGCTGATCGTTCTTGTTGTTTCCGTTGCTGTTACGGATCTTAAAAGTAAAAAAATATATAATCTCCAGACGTATCCTGCGATGATATGCGGGTTGTTCATCGGGTTGATTTTCAATGGATTAAACGGGATGATGATGAGTGCTGCGGGGATTTTTACTGGCATTGCCATTCTTTTCCTGTTTTTTCTGGCCGGGGGGATCGGCGCGGGTGATGTAAAACTTCTCGGGGCCATCGGTGCCTTAAAAGGCCCGCTCTTTGTCATATATACCATATTTTATACCAGCCTTGTGGGCGGCGCGGTGGCTTTGGCTGTGATTATCTGGAGCGGCACATTTCGCCAGACATGGTTAAATGTCTTTTATTTTTTAAGGCATCCGATTAGTTTTATGAAATACCCGCATATTTCTCAAACCGATACGGATCGAAAAACATTACAATATATCCCCTATGGGTTTGTGATTTCCGTGGGAAGCCTGTGGGCGTTATTTTCCCTGACATATTTACCTGGATGGGATTTTCTTATTAAATAAGTGTGTAAATAGTGGAGGCGGCATGATCTGTCCGGGGCGAAAACTATTTTTCAAACAAGAATCCGGCCAGGCGATCGTTGAATTCTGTATTGTGTTTCCCGTCCTTTTTCTTATTATTTTGACTGTTATTCAGACAGCCCAGCTTTACATTGCGAAACAGATGGTAAATTACGCGGCATTTTGTTCAGCCAGAAGCGCAATTGTCTGGATCAACGAAAATGCATCCTCCTACACGAAAACTCTCGATAAGGCCAAAAAAGCGGCATGGATCGCCTGTATTCCCATTTCTCCAAAATTTCAGGGGGGGGACTTCCAGCTTCCCAGTCCCCTTGATGACATGGCGGATTACGGAAGCCGGTATCTGTGGGCGAAACTTTTTACAAAAGTGAAACTCATCGGGCCTGACGGCAAAGAGCTTTCAGATTCGGGAAGCTCAAGCGTCAGTGTCCATGACGACATCACGGTTGAGGTTACCCATGACTATTCAATGCGCATTCCGTTAATCAATAAAATTTTTTATTATTTATGTTCACAGTCCATCATCGCCAAATCACAGCGGCTGATACACGGAGACCCTGAAAAAAATTTGAGATTACAACCTTTTTCCGAGTATCAGAATCTTGAGGTTCTCGGATATTCTTTGTATCAACTGCCGATCAGTGCGCGCTGTACGCTGACCGTTGAAGGTAAGGACGACAAGAGCAGCTAGCCCGAATTTCTCCCGGGCCGATTTCACCGCATCTGCGGTAAACTCAACCCGGTAAAAAGTTGGCTTTAATTTTAAAATTATAGAGCTATTTGCAAAATGTTAGATCAGGTTTGAGGTCAAGGCGCAGGTCGACGAAAAAGCGCAGCATACATGTTCGTATGTGAGTATTTTGAGGAGGATTGCAACGCCGACATCGAACCTTAGATGACGTTTTGAAATTAGCTCTGATAAGTAGCTATTGTGCCTGGTATTTTTAAAAAAGTTAGAACTGTTCACAAAGACCGGGATGGTCAGGCGATTATTGTTATTGCCCTGGTGATGTTTACCATTGTCTGTTTTTTCGCATTGACCATCAATGTCGGACACAGAATTACGGCAAAGGTTGAAATGCAGAATGCTGCGGATGCGGCTGTGATGTCCGGGGCCATATGGAACGCCCGGGGCATGAACATGATCTGTATTTTAAATGTGGGCATGACGGAATGTCTTGCCCTGATTATTATGTTTCGTGCGTTTAAAAAAACTTTTACCGTCGCACAGATTGCTTTACCCATTTGTCATGCCGCCGCCACAGCATGTGCAGCTATTCCGTTCGTGGGTGCGGCCATTTCAGCGGCATGGAATGCTTTGCTGGCCATTGCTGATGCTGCGATGCCAGCCATAGAATCCGCTGCGGATGTTATGGAGAATCTGGCGAAAGATGATGGGCCATTATGGACATTAATGAAAACATTGCATACCATGTCAAGCGGTGTAAAAACAGCCGCACCCATTGCCGCAGCCTATGAAGCGCATATGATTGCCGGACTAAACGGCGCTGATCCATGGGTTTCAGTCGGCAGTGTCAGTTATCGGGCTTTATTTTTGCCGTTTGTTACCGAAAGCCTGCCGGTGAAAGAAGGGACGTTTAAGGATTTGTGTAAGCCCACGGTTGGGGATGGTGGACATCATTACAAAGAGTATCTCAACTGGAAGGCCGCATTCAGCAGCAATTACAATGCCCTTGGGATATCATTCCCGGACCTTCCCATTCTCGGCAGCGTGGCGGTACAGGATTTATTTGCTTTTATATACGGTGTTGTTCTTATTGGTATTATCCCCAATCCGGGAATCGTATATAAAGTGTACGTCCAGGTGCTGGCAAACTCCATCTGCAGCGGTGAAACCGGCTTTGATTCGCCGGAAGGGTTTGAACAGATGACCACCAATTGTGATGAGTGTGATACTGATAAGCACGATATAAAAGAAGTGAAATGGGTAAAACAGAAGGATGAGCTTGAAATCGCCAGCCCGAATTATACAAATTGTGATATTCCGGCAGCAAGCAGTCCCAAAACTCCTTCATCATATATTACAAAAAATTCAGTGGATATTAAAACAATCAAATTCCCCAAGGAACCTTGCACGCAGTGTAAAATAATTAAAAGAACGTACACAGTTAACTGTAATTGTTCGGAATCAGGATGCAAAAATTGCAGCGGTGATCCACCGAAAGGGACTAAAACAATTGTCGCCTATTATAAAACAGATCATAAGGTGTTAAAAAAATGTACATATATTGAAAAAGTGGAAGCATCCATCTCAACGAGCGGTGATAAACCGAAACCCTATATACTCGACGATAAATGGGAAAAACATGTAAAATATACGGCTTTTGTCAAAAAAAATGTATCTGACAGGATTGCATTTGGCAGTGATGGATCGGATTCAGAAAAAACAACATGGGCAACGGCCCAGGCTGAAATGTATAACCCCACCCAGGCGTGGATGTTTAACCAGGACTGGCAGGTTCGGCTCAAGCCTTGGAAAGCGGATGATATGGATATGAGCATACTGGGTTTTGATATAATGGACAAATTACCGGACAGCATGAAAAATGCGGTCAGCCAGGGGGTGTCTGAGTTTCTTGTTCATTAAGCATGATGGCTTTGTAAAAAAGTCCGATTTCTGCGTTGCGCTGCATCCCTCATCACTGCGGAGTACGAAAAGTACGCCTCATTCTTCGGGATTTGCGACGCCTTGAACTCGAATTTTTTACTTTGCCATCACAAGCTGGCTTTTTTAAGGGAGCAACAAGCATAAAAGGGTAAATTTTCTATCAATGATGAAACGTATTCGTCAATTAATTTTCGGCATTCGGGGCCAGTCCATGGTGGAATTTGCCATTGGCGTGCCTTTTTTGCTTATTATGCTTTTTGTCATCATTTATGTCACCAAACTATATATCATAAAAGAAAAAACACTGGTTGCAGCAAGATATGGCACATGGAAAATTTCAAGGGACAAGGGCAATATCAGCAGTATTAAAACCAGCATTATATCCAATTATTTTCCCGGTCAGGAAGACAGGGTTGAGGTGACGGATGTCTCGGGCACAAATTCTTTTAATACAAATGAATTTGCGGGGCTGGGCCAGGGCATTGATAAAGTAATCGAATTTATATCAAAAATTTTTTCAGGTAATGCCGGCAAATTAAGATATGGCATTAAAGTGACTTATTCGGCGCCGATTAAACTGGGAATGATGGATCTGGCGCAGGCCGATGTTATTTCAATGGATGTGTCATCTTCGCACTTTATTGATGGAAATACCTGGGAGGGGGACCGGACGGATGTACATGAAATTCTCGGCATGTTATGGAGTATTGTCAAAGGCGCCTTTAATTCGTTAAGCGGAGCCGATTCAGGAGGAACCCCCAGCCAAAGTGATATCGATGATGCGGACCTTTAATGGATAATTTTTTAAAAATAATAAAAATATTTTTAATTATCATCATTTTTATAGGTGTTGCCTGGTTCGGCACCAATTTTGCGCCGTTTCAAACCCGGCCAGTGGAAGCAAAGGTATTTGAACGGCTGCTTGATTTTACCAGGGCCATGCCGAATTATTTGTTTAACGATGCGGCATCTTCCGGTCCCGTAAAAGTTAAGGTAAACGGAAACACAACATATTTAAGCGTTGAAAAAACAATCGATGATATTGACTCGATATTTGATTTTTATGAAAACCAGATACCGCCGCAACCCGTTATGCAACTGGATTTTAATTCACATAAAATCGACAACCCAAAGGCAAAACGATCACTTAAAGCAGCCAACATGCTGCTCAAAATGCTGGAACCCCGTCAGTGCCTCCGCATACAAAGGGATGATTACGGATTTTTTGGTAAATTTGAATTTCATGATAAAGATCTTAAAATCGGCAGTGAGGCGTTTTTTAAAAAACTTAAAGAAAAACTTGAAACCGGCCGGGTCGGCGAGCTGGGGGTCGGCCGGGTCGTGATGGCGTTTAAAGATGAAAACCAGGATGAAACCACGGTCATCAAGATATGGACGGCACGTGATTTTAATTTAAATAACATGATCCCCGGCCCGGACGGAGATATTCCCGGATCGGATATCGAAAACGTGGCTCGTTATCCGGGCGATAAGAGAATATTATCCCTTAAACAGGAAAACCGAAAAACATTTGACCGATTTGTCTGTTACAGCGGCAGCGGATCGGTTGCCGGGCATGTTCTTTTTTTCCATTCCAGAATGCCGGACGCTGATTGGGCGGTCAATGCGAAAGTAGAAAAAGAGGTACGCCGACAGGCAGGTGAAAATTTATTATTTTTTACCCGGGCTGGCCGTGAGGTGACGGTTCAGGTCAAACCGGGCAATACAACCGGTGAGGTGCTTACAACAATAATAGAACGTAAAAATAAAAAAATATAATGCAAAGGGGATTATCATGAACAAACGGGCACTTCTTTTGATTGTCGGTGCAGTATTTTGCGGAGTTATAGCCATACTGCTGGTGAACCGGTATATTACAACAAAGGAGAAATCCATATTCAAAGGCATGGAATTAACAAGAATTGTTGTTGTTAATAAGGATGTCGAGGCGGGGACCAAAATCGACCGGGACATGCTGGCAACGGAAAAAATACCGGAAAAATATGTGCATGCCAATGCCATCAGCCCTGATGACATGGATATCATTGTCGGACAGACACTGAATTTTCCATTAAAGCAGGGTGATCCGGTTCTTTTTACCGATCTTGGTGAAGAAAGGATGAGGATGCGCATGGAGAAACTTGCCGGCAAGGTATTGAAAGGTGAGCGGGCATTGTCCATCTCCGTTGACAAGGTCACCAGTGTCTCAGGGCTTCTTCTGCCCAATGATCATGTGGATATCCTGGGAACTTTCAGGAATCAGGAAACCGGAGAAGAGGCGACAATCACCCTGCTTCAGAACATTACAATACTTGCGGCAGGCTCCCATATGTCCGGGGAAAGACAAACCGACCGTTCTTTCAGTACGGTTACATTGCTGGTTACGCTTCAGGAATCAGAATTACTTATTTTTGCCCAGGAAAGAGGGCGGCTGGTATTAATTCTCCGCAATCCTGAAGATATTGAAACCCAAAAGGAGATTCCGAAAGTCACTTTTTCCGATATCATGAAGAGTGAATACTTATCGAAGCTTCAAAAAAACCGGGATCTCATTGAAATTATCAAACAGGGCAAATCTGTTAAAGCCAATGATTAACCAAAAAGGAGGAAAAATGAATAAACCTTTAATATATACACGAATAGCATGCTCCATGATTTTTCTTTTAATCGTACTTACATTGCAATCATCGTTTGCTGATGGGAGGTTGACGCTGACATTGGGAGAACAGCGAACAGTTGACGTGCCGGATGTAAAACGGGTTGCCGTCGGTGATCCGGCGGTTGCTGATGTCAAAGCCATTGAAAAGTCCGATCAGATTCTGGTAACCGCCGTCGGGGTCGGTCGTACCAACCTGATTATCTGGGATACAAAAGATCAGGAACGTTCAATTCTGGTTGAAGTCATTGCCAAGGACCCGAAAGAGGTAGCTACTGATATACAGGGCCTGCTGAAAGGGATCGAGGGGATAAAGATAACAACTTTGGGCAACCGGGTGGTGATTGACGGCAGTGTCCTGTTAAAAGCAGACCTTGATAAAATATCCAAAGTCGCTGCCCTTTATCCCCAGGTCACCAATCTGGCCACGATGAACCCGTCGGTGTTGAATATTATCACCAGTCAGATTAATAAGGAATTTGAAAATGCGGGGATTGAGACCATACATGCCAAACGGCTTGCCGATAAAGTTGTGATCGAGGGGGATGTCCCTGACGAACAGTCCAAGAAGCGTGCCGAGGAAATTGCATCGGCGTTTGATATCCCCATCGTTAATTTTATTGATGTCGGTGTTTCCTTAAAGAAAATGATTCTGGTCAATGTAGATTTTATCGAAATTGCTAAAGACAATCTCACAAAAATCGGCGTTCAGTGGACGGACGGGTCAGGGGCGCTGGTAAAAGGCGGGGCCGCCGCAACCGGAGGTTTTGGGGCAGGCCATTCGTCTCTTACCGGAACATATGGGTTCAGCTATTCCGCTACCATCAATGCCATTAAAGGAGATAAGAATTCCCGGATACTTTCCCAGCCGAAACTGCTGTGCCGGAGTGGAGAGAAGGCGGAATTCATGGCAGGGGGAGAGGTGGCCATTCCTTTAATCACCCAGGACACTTCTAAAGTCGAGTATAAGCCCTATGGTATTCTTTTGAATATCGAACCCGTAATTGATAAAGAGAATAATATTGCCACGCAGATTGAAGTTGAACAGAGTTCGATTCAACTATCCGACAGCGGGGGGTTTCCAAGTTTTAACAAAAGCAAGGTAAAAACCTTCATTAATGTTAAAAGCGGGGAGACCATTGTTTTATCAGGGTTGTTAAGCAATGAAAGCACAAAGGCAGTTCAAAAGGTTCCGGGATTGGGGAATCTCCCAATAATTGGTGAATTGTTCAAATCCAGGGCCTTTGCCGATAAAAATACGGAACTGGTTGTTTTTGTGACCCCGGAGGTGATTACATCAGATAGTGATAAAAACAAAGATCAAATCAAAAAAATGAAAAAAAAATACGATAATGCGGAAGATGATCTCAAGTTTAAATTGATGGATTAACTATAAATTCAACTTTTTGACTTGGCGCTATCTCTTATTATTAACCCGGCAAAATTCAGGTATTAAACAATAACAATAGGCAGCTAATGATAACAATATCTATCCAGTCTTTAGATAAACATGATAAACCGCAAATAAAGCGTATCAATAAAGCTGAACTCAGAATAGGCAGATCAGCGGGAAATGATGTTGTTCTTGAGGACGGCAGTGTGTCCCAGAAACATGCCCGGCTCTTACAAAGGAATAATGGGTATTATATTTGTGATTTAAAAAGTACAAACGGGACGTTAATCAATGATCAGCCCATTGCTCCCATGCAGGAAATTTTAGTTGATGCAGGTGTAGCCATTGTTATCGGAAAATTTTTGCTTAAGATTGGAAATGATATTGATGAGCCTGCAGTCAAAAAACATGTTGGAGGGTCTTTATCGGAATCGGAAACAATCATAGGAGATGCACGTTTTCCTGAATTTGATTTATCAGATAAAAAAGAAGCTCAACACTACAGGGATCCGGAATATGTAAAACTTAAAAAAGTTTTAAATGATCAATTGTTATCCGTCATCGATCTTAGAAGGCTTGATCTTAAAAAGTTAAGCGATGACGAGTTGCGTAATCAATGCTTAAGCATTGTCCGGAAAATTACCAAGGACAAGAAGACACAATTACCCTCAGGTGTTGACGAGAATGAGTTTATCAAGGACGTTCTTGATGAAGCTCTGGGATTAGGGCCCCTTGAAGATCTTCTTGCAGATCCAAGTGTGTCGGAAATAATGGTTAATCGCCGTGATCAAATCTATGTTGAACAAAATGGCCGGCTGCGGCTTTCCCCTAAAATTTTTACCAACGACCAGTCGGTTTTAAATATTATCGCCCGCATCATCAGCCCCATCGGTCGCCGTATTGATGAAAGTTCTCCCATGGTGGATGCCAGGCTGAAAGACGGTTCTCGTGTGAATGCGGTGATTCCGCCGCTTGCATTAAACGGTCCCTGTATTACAATTCGTAAATTTTCAAAAAATCCGCTCACCATTGAAGATTTAATAAAATTCGGAACATTAAGCCGATCAATGATCAAGTTTATTGAGGTTTGTGTAAAAAACAGTAAAAATATCATTATTTCAGGCGGTACCGGATCCGGAAAAACAACATTGCTGAATCTGTTTAGTTCATTTATTCCCAAACACGAGCGGCTTGTGACCATAGAAGATGCCGCTGAGCTTCAACTTCAACAGGAACATTTGATCAGGCTCGAATCCAGACCGCCGAATATTGAGGGCAAGGGAGAGATTAAAATACGTGATCTTGTCCGCAATGCCCTAAGAATGAGACCTGATCGTATTATTGTGGGGGAATGCCGGGGTGGTGAATCCCTTGATATGCTGCAAGCCATGAATACCGGTCATGACGGTTCCATGACAACGGCACATGCCAATACACCCCGGGATATGCTTTCCCGTCTTGAAACAATGGTGTTAATGGCCGGGGAGGACTTACCGAGTCGCGCCATCCGGGAACAGATCGCCGCAGCCATTGATATTATCGTTCAGCAAACCCGGTTTTCGTGCGGAGCCCGCAAAATCACCAATATCACCGAAGTCACAGGGATTGAAGATGATCGGATTATGCTTCAGGATATTTTTTATTTTAAGCAGGAAGGGCTTGATGCTGATCAGAGGACATACGGAAAGTTCATCTCAACCGGCTGGATTCCTTCTTTGTTTGAGGAGTTGATGGAACATGGGGTTGAACTGGATATGGGTATTTTTCATAATT
>JAOZOL010000404.1 GCA_029933295.1 Desulfobacterales bacterium
GCCGTTAAATGCCTTGCATATGGAAGCCTCCGACTCGTGCAAAATTCAGGTTATAACTGGTTTATGGAAGGCTGAAGCCTTCCGCTACATTGAGTGATATGTGAACTGACACATTACAGCTTAAGCTTCTGCTTCCACTTCAACGGTAATTTCAGGTTCAATATCTTTGTATATCCGAATAGGGACCTGAAATGACCCAATTTCCTTGATCGGCTCTTTTAATAAGATCATCCGTTTTAAGATATCAATTTTTTGAGCAGCCAGGGCCTCGCCTATTTCCCTTGTGGTTACCGAACCGTATAAACGCCCTTCATCGGCGACTTTAACAGATATTTTGCAAACGACACCTTCAAGTTTTTTCGCCATTTCTTCGGCGGTTGCTTTCTCTTTTGCGATCTGAAGGTCAAGTTTTGCTTTTTCCTGTGCAAGGACATTTCTGTTTTGAGGGGTTGCATTGACAGCCTTCCCCTGCGGGATAAGATAATTACGAGCGTATCCTTTTTTGACATCAACTTCGGAGCCGATAATCCCCAACGGCTCAATCGTTTCTTTTAATATTACTTTCATTTTTAAATCTCCGCAAGCATAAAAAGCGATAAGTTTTGTTATTAATAGTTATGAAGAAAGAGGGATTTGTTTGTTGTTATTATTAATCCCCAGTTTTCTAAAATTTAGCCATACATCAAAAAAACCAAGCCCGGCAATGGCAAAAACAAGAATCTGCTGAATAAAGATAATGCCGTACAATAATGCCCTGAGTACAACCGGGATTTTTTTTTTGTCAAAATAAAATGATATAATTGCCATTCCCTGGAAAAAATAGATTACCACAAAAAGGATCATCCCGTTTATGCCCAACATTTTCATAAAAGTATTCGGGATCAGAAGCATCAGGGAAAATCCGATAACACCCCAGACCAGAGAATCCGGCGCTTTCCATATGTTTAAGGGGCCAAGGGCCGCATAAGTTGTTTTTTGAGCTTTAAAAGCCATCTCTTTTAAAGCTATCCGTTTAAAAGTTATCCGGGTCAGCAAGATATTCAGCCATGCCGCAAACAGGAGGCCTGACGCAAGAAGTGAAGGGATAATCCGTACCAGTACATAATGGATTTGATCCATTGCGTTGGACAACAACCGGATGTTTTCTTCCGGAACTTCCATTTGTTTGTATAACATGAGTGTCAGATTAAGGTTTTTTCCTATATAGTTGGAAATTACCTCTGATAGACCCAAATTTGAAATATTGCCGTATAATATGAGCCCGAAAGTGCCGGCAATTAGGACTATTCCGCATGCATAACCTATGGTTTTTTCAACCGTCAGATTTCTTTCAATAAATTCCCCCATGAAAAATCCGAGTATCAGCATCCCGGAGAGGAAAAAAATATCGGCGGTCAAAGTGCCGGCAATTGCCATTAAGAGCATAAAAGAGATCAACATGACAATGGCGGCGGGTTTTTTGCCGAGTCTGATCCGATAATAAATTGCAGGCAGCGGTAATATCAAAAAAAAGAAAAACCCAAGAACCGGAATAGAAAGTGAAAGAGCGCAAATCAGGGTCGTCAGCGTAACAGCGAAAAATATTTCTTTATGGCTATTTTGTTGATTCGCGTTTTTCAACCTCCTTTTACTCCTTATATATTAATTTTTGGAAGTTTCCTTATACATCCAGTGTGCCGACATAGGGCAAAAATGCAATGCTGCGTGCTTTTTTTATTTCTCTGGCAAGTTCGCGTTGATGCTTTGCGCAGGTGCCGGATATGCGTCTTGGAATGATTTTGGCCCTTTCGGAAATAAAATATCTCAGCATGTTCACATCTTTATAATTTATTACAAGGCTGCTGTCAGCACAGAACCGGCATACTTTCCGCCGGTGGAAAAATTTTCTTTTTTGGGGTCCGGCCATTTTGGTTACTCCTCTGTTTCAGTTTCTGTCGTTGTTTCAGTTTCCGCAGCCTCGACTGCATTTTCAGGGGCTTCATCATCGACCACATCTTCATTGTCGACTGCATCGGCATCATCAGCTGTTTTTTCAGAAGCGGATGCATCTTCTTTGTTCTCAGTTTCATCCGTTTTTGTTTTAACGTCCGTTTCAGCCTCAGCTTGTGCTTCATCTTCCTCGATGATTAATGCTTCCGGATCAACATCCGTGTCCAGCAGAATTGTCATATATTTTAGAATTCTGAAATCCAGACGGAAAAGGCGTTCAATGGCATCCACAAGATCGCCGTTTCCGCAATAATCCAAACGGACATACCGTCCCCGTATTTTTTTCTTTATTTCATAAGCAAGCTTTTTAACGCCCCAGTCATCGAATATGACAAGCATGCCGGTTTCGGCAATCATGGACTTGAGCTTTTCAAATATGGGTTCCTGGTCCGTGTCCGGTGTATCCGGATCGACAATAAATATTGTCTCGTAATGATTCATGCGTCCTCCTTTTGGGTATAAAGCCCTGTTAAATTACAGAGCAAGGATTAAATTAACAGTCTATAAAAACTCTCTCTTTTATCAATATCAAT
>JAOZOL010000405.1 GCA_029933295.1 Desulfobacterales bacterium
AAGAAAGGCCGACAGGCGTTTATCGTGAAAGTTTATTAAGGGTTACCCGCTTTTTATCATTAATATCATTCAATAATAACGAAGGGGAGAAATAATGAGAAAAATATTTGGAAGCCTGCTGTTTGTTTTACTGATAGTCAGCACCAACTTGTACGCAGAAGATGTAACAACGGTTGAAGCAAAAGACGCTGATATCAGTGACAATCTTGATCTCGAAGCCGTTGCATCGGTTTTTGGAGAGTCGAAGGATCTGGAGGAATTTGAGAAGAAGCTCAATGACCCGGAAACCCAGATCTCAAATTTAGATTTAAATGAAGATGGAGAAGTTGATTATCTCAGAGTAACAGAGACATCCAAGGGGGAAACCCATCTGGTAACAATTCAGGCAGTGATTGGGAAAGACCAGTACCAGGACGTAGCAACAATTGATGTTGAAAAAAAAGGTAAGGATGAAACCCAGGTTCAAGTAGTTGGTGATGTATATATGTACGGCCCTGGTTATATTATCACACCTGTTTATGTCCATCCCCCAGTGATTTGTATATGGTTTTGGGGACCATACTATAGCCCTTGGCGCTCACCATTTTATTGGGGATATTATCCACCCTACTATCATCCCTGGCACCCCTATCCCAGTCATAGATATCAAAGAAATGTACATGTCCATATAAATATTAATAATTCATATAACTATACAAGTGTTAGAAAAAGCAAAACATCCATAGAACTGCAAAAAAAATCAAGGCGTAATGATTTTGGCGCTAAAAATCCAAACAAATCATTTACCAAAAGAAACGACGGAGTAAAAAACAGGCAGGCGCTAAATCAGAAAAGGGAGAAATCCACGACCAACAATCCAAAAGTGAATGATGCCAAAAAATCAACAGAAAAGCAGGTTCAGAAAGACTGGAAGCCGGCTTCAGAGAAAGCCGGGGCAAAAAGTAGGGTCAAGGATAATAATATTTCCGCACCTTCTGGAAAATCAAATTCAAAATCAATACAAGGCAAATCACAGAGTAATGTGAAACCAAATGTTGGCAACACAAAACAATCTATTGGAAGACCCGCCGCCAACAGGCCGGCAAAGATGCCAAGAGGGGGGCAGAGAAGGTAGCTAATCTCTGATTTAACATAGGCGATATGGAGCTTTTATTAAACGATCTTTCAATTTTACTGAATAGGATGGAAAAATGTTGAAAATGAATAACAGGAATAAGTCTTTTTTGCGACTAGTCATTTTTTTGGGTTTTGTAACTCTGCTTCAAACGGGTTGTTCTCTTATCCACCGAGTGGATGCACCTGTTTTTGAAGAAAGCACCTTTACGTATTCTCCGGGTAAATTCATCTGGCACGACCTTGTGACCAGTGATGTTGCTGAAGCCAGAGATTTTTATGGGCAGTTATTGAACTGGACGTTTGAGCAACGTGGCCGATATACAATTGTTAAACTCAATGGCAAGCGCATCGGCGGGATACTTGATATTCAGTCAAAGTCTCTTGATCGCCATGTAGCACGTTGGATTTCATCTCTGTCCGTTCCCGATGTTGACCAGGCAGCCAGTGTGGTTTTGTCACATGGCGGCAAGATCCATAGGGGACCGGAGCAGATAGGTGACCGTGGACGGGTTGCTTTGGTCAGTGACCCGCATGGTGCCCAATTTTCTTTGATTCGTACGGAAAATGGTGATCCAGGTGACGGGCCGATTGAGGAAGGTTCCTGGCTTTGGCACGAACTTTGGACCAATGATCCGATTGATTCAGCCAATTTTTACAAGACGCTTGCGGGGTATTCAGAGATTGAAAATATAGATTCATATTTGATACTGAAAGTTGATGAACAACCGCGTGCCGGAATCCGAAATCTTTTTAACAAGGCATTGGAGCAAAGATGGGTTCCGGTGATCAAGGTGAATGATGTCAAAACAATATCAACCCTGGCAAAGCAACTGGGGGGAAGGGTTATCATAGAACCTGAAAACCCTGACTTTGTTGACCAGGTCGCTTTACTGGCAGATCCTTCCGGTGCGCTTTTTATGATTCAGGAGTGGCCGGGAATCAATGATTTAGAGGAGGAGTAAAATATAATGAAAAATCTCAATCGACTGATATTCATCACTATTGTTGGGGCTTTGCTCTTCCTTTCAGGGTGTGCCGGTTCAGGATCAACCCATTCCACGATCTATTACGAAGGTTACTATGATCCATATCCGCATTGGGGGTACGGTAATGATACGACAATAATTATTGATCTGCCTGATAAGCCATCAAGACCCCCGGGAATCAATCCACCGGGGGGCGGTCGTCCAAAACCACCGGGCAGGCGGCAGTAAATTCATCTGCCCTGTTCCTGATTTAACTATTCACCATACATCGTATACCTGAGTTCCGGTATTTTAATCATTAAAAAATAAGGAGGGTCATTAAGATGCCTAAACGCTTGTTTATATTTATCAGTATCATTACTGTCGGATTGTTCATACTGTCCGGGTGTTCGAAAGAAGCAAA
>JAOZOL010000406.1 GCA_029933295.1 Desulfobacterales bacterium
TTTTCTGGGCCTGCTGGAGTTGGGCTTCGAGTTTTTTGCGGTCGGTGACATCTCTGGCAATGCCTCTAAAACCGATTCCCTTGTTGTTTGAATCTGTTATAAGGGATACAACCATTTCAACAAAGCAACCTGAACCATCTTTTCTGGTAAACCGCCAGTCATTTGCTCTCGTAGATATACCCGTTTGATATACCTTGTTAAACGCGTGATATATCTTTTGAGCATTTTCTTCATCCATATATTCCCGATAATTCATTCCCATCATTTCATCCCGGGAATACCCAAAGATATTGCAAAATGAATCATTAAAAAAAGTTATGTTTCCGGCAATATCTACTTCAAGATAGCCATCGTCCATATTTTCAAGAATATTCCGGTATTTTTTTTCGCTCTCCCGCAGCTCCTCTTCCGCCTGTTCGTGCTCAACAATTTTCTGTTCAAGTGATTTTGTACGGGTATGAATAAGTTTTTTTAATCGATTACTAAAAAGGAACAGGGACACCATGACTACCACGCCAACAAATAAAGCAAAAAAAACAATGTATATATTGAAATATTCATTTTCCAGTGGTGCTCTGACAGAAATAATTGCCCGGATATCTCCTTTTTTTTCGTTAAAGCCACCCTGGCCTTTGTATATCTCCTGGAGCTGTTCCGGCGCATCATCACGGTTGCCATGGCATTTCATACAGTTTTCCTGGTTTTCAAGAAAGGGCAACGCAACATAAAGATATTTTTTGTTATCAATTTTAAGGACTTCACTGTACTTTTTTATTTCTCTTTGTTTGTTAAACATTTTAATTAGTTTTTCTTCCCTTTTATCCGCTTTATTAACCGGATTACGCGGATTTTCAGCCGCCAATTTATAGTACAATTCCGGCAAGCCTAATGAAACACGTTCTTTGTTATAAAAAATATGCTGATTTCTGACAATAAAAGAAGAAGAAAGAAGCTCGGGCGCATAGAAATCTTCCTGTATTTTACCTTCTTGCTTGTATCGGTAAAAAGCGGGGAGCATTACATGCTGCACATACTGATGTATTCCATTGTGGGTCAATAGCAGATCTTGAATTTTATTCTCTGCCTGTTTCAGAACATATAGTTTGGTTAAATGAAAAAGAAGCCCTGCCATCACGACAGTTATGATCACAACGATTGCCGTCGTTTTCCAGAACTGTTTGTTGGAAAAACTGTCATTTTGATTCCGTGTCTCTGAATTCATAATCACCTCATTTCCAATATTCACTTTTTATTATCCAGCACCTGCCGGACGGTTTTTGCTAATTTTGTCTTATTAACCGGTTTCATCAGAAAACCATTGATTTGCAAATCCGGCCCTGGCTGAATATTTATCTTTTCGGAAAATCCGGTACACAGAATCACCGGCATATCAGGTGCAATTTTTTTGATCTCAGACGCAAGCTTATCACCGGTCATGTTCGGCATGGTCATGTCTGTGATGACCAGATCAAACTTGTCGGGCGATGCCTGAAACACTTCCAGCGCTTTCATGCTGCTTGTGAATATCGTGGCCGTGTATCCCATGCGTTCTATGGTTTGCTGCAGTATTTTTACAAGCGGGGGTTCATCGTCCACTATGAGTATATGTTCCGTGCCTGTTGCTAACGGTCCGGCGGTCGGAGACGGTAATTCAACTGATTGCTGTTTGGCCAATGGCAAAAAAACATTAAACGTAGTCCCTTTGCCGGGTTCACTAAAGACGGCAATGTGCCCTTTATGGTTTTTTATGATGCCATGGACCACGGAAAGACCCAATCCGGTTCCTTTCCCCTTTTCTTTTGTTGTAAAATAGGGCTCAAAAATTTTATCAATATGCTCCCCGGCAATCCCGGTTCCTGTATCGCTGACCGTGATGCGCACGTAATTTCCCGGCGTCAAATCTATACATTTCGTTTCCGTGTTTTCATCAATACTGACAGCCTCAACATCAACCGCCAGCACGCCGCCCGTCTCTTCCATGGCATGTTTGGCATTGGTAGCCAGGTTGACAATCACCTGATGAATCTGTGTGGGATCAGCAACAATCACCAATTGGTTGCTGCAAATATTTTCTTCTATTTCAATTGATGTGGGAATGGTTGCCCGGAGCATTTTCAAGGCTTCTTTAACCAGCGGGTTGAGCTGGATCGGCTTGATCTCCGGATTGTCATGCCGGCTTAAGGCCAGGATCTGTTGAACCAGCTCTTTGGCGCGGTTTCCGGCTGTCAACACCTCTGTTAAATTATCATACAGCAGGCTCTCTTTATCCGCATCATCTAAAGCAAGGTCCGTGTATCCGAGAATCGAAGACAGAATATTATTAAAATCATGGGCAATGCCCCCGGCCAATGTGCCGATAGCCTCCATTTTCTGGGCCTGGATGAGCTGGCCTTGCAGTTTCTTCTGTTCCTCTTCCGCCCGCTTGCGTTCGGTGATATCAGTAATAAATGCAAATGCACCCTGGACCTCGCCCAACTCATTCCTGA
>JAOZOL010000407.1 GCA_029933295.1 Desulfobacterales bacterium
TGGTATCACTGGCTACTGATGTAATTGTTTATCGATTTCATCACCTCGGATGGAGTTATTTTTTTCAGACAGTTTATATGACCAAGCGGGCATTCCTGTTTGAAACAGGGCGAGCAATCAAGTGCCAGGTAATGTCTTTTTTTGTTGTCTGTAAGGGGAGGAGTATAGTCCGGAGCAGTGGCCCCGTACATGACCTCGATATGCACACCAACGGCGGCGGCTATATGCATTAAGCCGGAATCGTTTGTTACCGCGATTTTTGCCAGGCTGATGAGGTCGATGGCATCCCCCAACGATGTTTTTTCTATTAAATTACATATATGCAAATCATTTTTACCGGCAATTTCTTTTCCGTAAGGCTTGTCCTGAGTACCTCCGAGAATCCAGATCTGATATCCGGCTGACACGAGTTCCAAGGCCAGCTTTCTAAAGTGTTCGAGCGGCCACTGCTTGGTCGGGCCAAACTCGGCGCCTGGGAAAAAAGTGACAACGGGTCGATTCAGGTCAAGATTAAGGGTGTCCACAATTCGTTGCCGATTGGTTGTATCAATACGCAATAATGGCGGAGGAATCGGGGTTGGCGGCTGTTTTGCGTCTTTAGGACAGCCAAGGGCCACCTGACGCTGTACAGTCATGGTAAGTTTTGTTTTGTCCAGCTTGCGCGGATCATTTATCAGGATATAACGCGCCTCCCCTTTATATCCTGTTCGGACCGGAATGCGGGCGAAAAAAGGAACCAGGGCAGGCTTAATCGATCGCGGTATGATGATTGCCCAGTCATATCCGTCCCCGGACAATTGCCGACCGATTTTAAATCGTTTTTTCAGGCCCAGTTCGCCGTGCCCCATTGGCAATTCAATGCCCTGGTTTACCTCCGGCATTCGTGAAAGAAGCGGCAATGACCATGGTGGGGCAAGTACATCAATAATGCCGTCAGGATACCGTTTTTTTAGTGTTATGAACAAACTCTGGGCCATGACCATATCGCCCACCCATGCCGGCCCGCAAACCAATATTTTCATAGTACCTACATCAAGAAAGGATAGAGTTTCAATTTTATATATATTTTTTATCCGGCGCTACCCTTTTTAAGGGTTTTATTAAGCGGGTAAACCGGTCCTGTTTATACACATTACATATTGAATCTGTTGGCATAGTATAACCTGCCATATACAGGCACAAACGTCAAATCCAAAAAACTTGGCCCTTTGGACCAGAATTTTTACTTTATACTGAAATTTCACAGTTGAATATTTGGAAATTTGAAGAGTTTGACGTTACCAATTCCTTTATTTTTCCCTTGCTTTAATATCGATTCAAAGGTATAGAATGCCCCACTACTTTTATTAAAGGGGACCGCGCATGTCTATTTTTTCACCTATAAAAAGATTATTTTTTTGGGGATTGTTTCGTCTGTTAAATCCGCCGATGAGTGTATCTTGAGCCAGCGCTTCAAAGGACACGGCCGGGCGCTGTGAAAAATCATCAAAAAACAGGTAATTTTAGACCTTAAAAATGGGATCACTTTATCATTGATTTTATGTTGGCATAATCGCCCAAACCATTCATAAATCCTATCATGGCACGCCAATGGAGAATCGAATAGCCCGTAGCCATTTATTTTAGATTAAATTGACCCATTTCCGCTAAACGCCCGAAAAAACCTACCTCCCCACACCAACTCCATTAAAACAAAAACGGCGATTAAAATAAAAACTAATTCTTTCTGAAGCACCGTTATTCGTGGATTTATAGACTTGATGTAATAATCAAGGTGACTCGTCCTTTAATGGGTGACCCCATGTCCCCCCTAACTTGAATAACCTCATTGACCAACAGCCAGTTTATACCCAAGAGCCTTGGTCACTTTGCTGATGGTGGCAAACTTTGGGTTGCCGTCACCGGACAGGGATTTATAGAGGCTTTCACGGTTCAACCCTGTTTCCTCGGCAATTTTCGTCATTCCTTTCTTTTTGGCCAGGTGACCAAGAGCAATAAGAAAAATTTGAGGGTCATCGTCCATAAATGCTTTACTCAGGTATTCGTTGACTTCTTCTTTTGTCTCCAAATAATCAAGAGGGTTGTAAGGGCTTGTTTTGACTTTCATGATCTCCTCCTATACATCTTTCGCTATCTTCTTTGCTTTTTGGATGTCCTTTTCCTGTGTCGATTTGTCACCACCACAAAGCATAAGGATTATGGTGTGGTTGCGGATGGTGTAATAAAGACGATAACCGGGGCCGACAAAGATCCTCATTTCACTGATACCCTCACCAGCAGAAGCGACATCTCCGAAATTACCGGCAATGGCCCTATCAAGGCGTTTAGCTATAGCAAGGACAGCCTTGCGGTCTCTCAGCTTCTTGAGCCATTTATCAAACACTTCCGTCTTTTCGATTTCGTATCTCACTCTGCCATTGTAGCCCCCAAGCTACAACATGTCAAGACCAGGATGAAGAAGTAGGATAAGAATATAAAAAAA
>JAOZOL010000408.1 GCA_029933295.1 Desulfobacterales bacterium
GGAAATTTTTAAATTAGGAAAAATAGAAAAACAATTGTCACTACACAAATAAAATGATAATCTATATTGTTTTCAGTGGGTTATCACTGAAAAAAAGACCTGCCGGGAAGATTCAGGATTAAGACTGAGATGGCGCAGATTTTGAAGTCTGACAGACTTCGGGAGACTGATGCGGAGTTCCTGATCTTTATCGGAAAGATCGATGAAGCCGAGGAATATCTGCTCAAACGTGCAGATCAGCTCGATGGAAACTATTACGGCAGCCTGCTCTCATTGGCCGAAGTGATGGAGTCAGAAAATCGCAACCTTGTTACCAGCCTGATCTACCGCAGTCTGCTTATCTCTATTCTGGAACGTGGCTACACTAAGGCCTATCCCCATGGCATCCGTTATTTGAAAAAGCTGGACAGACTGGCGACAAGCATCGCCGACTGGAAAGAATTTAATCATCATGAAGCTTTTAAAGAACAGATTGTTCAGGCCCATGGCCGAAAACGAAGCTTCTGGTCAAAATATGAGGTGAAAAAATGAATGAACGATTTTATCTGCTGAAGATACAACTACTTGATATCGAACCGCCAATCTGGCGGCGTTTTGTGGTACCCGCCAGCATCACGCTGGACCGTTTGCATGATGTTATCCAGATTGTCATGGGTTGGACCGACAGCCATCTGTACGAATTTACCATCGGCAATAAACGCTACACGGAATATCCGGAATCAAAAGAAGACGGGCTGGTTTGCGGCAGATACCGTATCGGGGACCTGATCAAGCAGAAAGGCCGCACCTTCCGTTATCTGTATGATTTCGGGGATAGCTGGGAACATGAACTTGTTCTCGAGGAAAGCCGCTATTTCAATCCGGACCTGAGAACGGAATTGGCCTGTCTTGATGGTGAACGGTCCTGTCCACCGGAAGATGTGGGCGGCGTACCCGGCTACTTTGAATTCTGCAACGCGCTGAAGGACCCGAGCCATGAAGAGCACGAAAGTTACATGGAATGGTCTGGTGGCGATTTTGACAGCGAGTGGTTTGATCCGGAATCTATCAACTGGGAATTGATGAAATACCTCCGCTGGTCCCGGGACAGGTATCAAAACTGGGGAGGCGTTGAATGAAGAAGGATAAGAACAAACAGCTCCAAAAAGCCGAAAAAAAAGAAACCTCCATTGTTCGCTCTTCGGCGGCCGAGTATCTGACATTTGTTGCAGCCACCGGCAAGGGAGGCGTTGAGGCTGTTTACGCAGATGAAAACATCTGGCTGACCCAGAAAATGATGGCCACGCTCTATGACGTTGATGTCAGAACGGTTAACTATCATTTGAAAAAGATATTTAGTGACAGTGAGTTACAGGAAGATTCAGTTATCCGAAATTTTCGGATAACTGCCGCCGATGGCAAAAACTATAACACCAAACACTACAATCTCTCGGCCATTATTGCGGTCGGTTACAAGGTCAACTCAGAGCGTGCCGTCCAGTTCCGAAAATGGGCGACCACCATCATCAAGGAATATACTATCAAAGCCTATGTGATGGATGACGAGCGCATAAAAAGCGGTGGCTCCATCCTGACGGAGCAATATTTTGAAGAGCAGCTGGAACGTATCCGTGAAATACGCCTTTCCGAGCGCAAGTTTTACCAGAAAATCACCGATATTTACGCCACGTCCATTGATTATGATGTGACAGCTCAAGCGACCAAACGATTCTTTGCAACGGTTCAGAACAAACTGCATTGGGCCATCCACGGACAGACGGGCGCTGAAGTTGCTGAAGTTATTGTCGACCGGGCAGATCACCAGAAACAGAACATGGGTCCGACGACCTGGAAAGATGCTCCAAAAGGTAAAATCCAGAAGTTTGACGTCAGCGTGGCCAAGAATTACCTGACCGAAAATGAAATGGCTCAACTGACCCGGCTGGTGAACGCCTACCTGGATGTAGCTGAGGACATGGCCCTGCGCAAGATCCCGATGACTATGCAGGATTGGGAAACCCGTCTGAACAAATTCATTGAAGCCACCGACCGGGAAATCCTGCAGGACGCAGGAAAAGTGACCGCAGAAATTGCCAAAGCGCATGCCGAAAGCGAATTTGAAAAATACCGAATTATTCAGGATCGGCTCTTTGAGAGCGACTTTGATCGTCTGATGAAGCAGTTGGGCCACGGCGAAGAAAAGAAGGAGGTGTAATGCATGAGTGCATTTAATCCCAAGTTCACCATAACCAACCGGATGACCGCCGCGATCACGCATATCGAGCGTGCGCGTGGATTCCTGGAAGCTGCCACATTGTCCGATGATTGGGTGCGGAATATGGGAAATAAAGCCCTTATTAAAGAGGCTCACCACACAACCCACATTGAAGGTAGTGTCAATAAGATTACACTATGTATTTGTTGTTTCGGGAAAGCGCCAGAATCTGATTCTTTTCGGTTTGCAAGAGGTCGGAA
>JAOZOL010000409.1 GCA_029933295.1 Desulfobacterales bacterium
ATTTTCAGCCATTCCGCCCTGCGAGAAGGCTGGGACAGCCCGAATGTTTTTCAGATATGTACATTAAATGAAACCCGGTCTGAATTAAAGAAAAGGCAGGAAATCGGGAGGGGACTGCGGCTTGCGGTTGACCAGTCGGGCTTAAGAATTCAAAACCCTTTAATCAATAAACTGACGGTAATTGCCAATGAAAGTTATGATGATTTTGCAAAACAGCTCCAGAACGAAATAGAAAATGAGTGCGGTGTTTCATTTAAAGGGCGCATTAAAAACAGGAATAAGCGCAAAAAAGTGAAATATCGCAAGGGGTTTAACCTTGATGAGAATTTTATAAAGCTCTGGGACAAGATAAAGCACCAGGCAAGATATAGAGTTATGTATGAAACCGGAGACCTTGTTGAAAAAGCATCAAAGGCCATTGGGGATATGCCTGAAATAAAAGAGGCGGTTATAAAGTCTACAAAAACAGCGGTAAAATTTGATGAAGGCGGTATCATCAGTGACGTTGTATCAAGCTATTCAACTATCTGGGATAACACGTTTCAGATTCCTGACGTTCTTGCATATATTCAGAACAAAACCGGTCTGACCCGGTCAACCATCATGCAAATTCTAACCCGATCAAACAGGCTGGATGATATTCTTATCAATCCCCAGTTGTTTCTTGATAGCGCGGTTGCTGAAATAAATGAAGTATTGAATGGCCTTATGATTGACGGTATCAAGTACGAAAAAATTGGTGATGTTGAATATGAAATGCGCTTGTTTGAAGATTATGAAATTCATGTGAATGACCTGACATTTTATATCTCTCAAAAAGAAAAAACCATACATGGCAACATGGTACCGCTTGATTCCGGTGTTGAATATCAGTTTGCAAAGGACTGTGAAACCAGACAAGATATTGAATTTTATTTCAAACTGCCATTCTGGTTTAAAATTAAAACGCCCATCGGCAATTATAATCCGGATTGGGCATTGATAAAGACAAACGAGGCAACAGTCTATTTTGTTGCGGAAACCAAATCGGAAAACCAGGAACTGAAAACAAGTGAAAAAAGAAAGATAAAATGCGGTAAAGCGCATTTTGATGAATTTGATGGTGTTAAATACCGGCAGGTTGTGAAGGTCGCGGATCTGGATTAGTTGAGGTGTTTGAGGGTTTAAATGTTCGAGTAGTTCCTGGCTTGTAATCATTATTTTGAAGGTTTGGTGGGATTTGACATCAAAATTTAAAAGAGTTACGATAAAAAAAATGTGAAATTTCAGGAAGTATATCAATATGATTAATTATACGGCAAAATATATGAAAATTGATTCCGGATATGTGGGGCAACTGGTCGAGTGGCCGGAGGTCGTTACCGAAGGAAGGAATATTGAAGAGTGCCGGGACATGCTTCGGGATGCGCTAAAGGAGATGCTTCTTGCATACCAGCAGCTTGGAAAAGAAATTCCATGTGGGAATGCGCTCATAGAGCAATTACCCATTGAGGTTGAACGTGTCAGTAAAGCGTCGTGACCTGATTCGGTATTTGGAAAAGAGTGGTTTTTATTTATTCAGGGAAGGCGCTAATCACTCAATCTATACAAACGGTAAAAAAGTAATTCCTGTTAAGCGCCACCGGCAGTTAGATAGAATCACTGCTAATGAAATTTGCAAACAGGCTGGCGTCTCTCCAAAATATTAAGGCTTTCTAATCAGTGCACTCGAATCAGCATCTTCCATTTAAATCCAAAAGAAAGAACCGCAAGAAAAAATAACCCATGTTTAAAAAAGAAATCACCACTGAATGTCAACGCTGCGGCGCCTGCTGTAAAAAAGGCGGCCCGGCCTTACATGATGAGGATAGATCTATTATCGAGCAAGGCGGTATCCCGTTGACGGCCCTGTATACTATCCGGGAAGGAGAGCTTGCCCGTGACAATGTTAACGGTGGCGTGATCCGGCTGCCTGCGGAAATTATTAAAATCAAAAGCCTGGAAGATTCCAAAACCTGCATGTATTTTGATGATGCGAATAAATCCTGTGAAATTTATGATACCCGGCCCATTGAGTGCCGGGCAATGGAATGCTGGAATACCAAAAAAATTGAAGCAATTTATGCCCACACGCGATTGACGCGTTGTTTGGTGCTGGAAAAGGCAGGCTGGTTGACAGACCTTGTCAAAGCCCATGAATCTGAATGTGCGCTTGATAAAATTCAAATTTTGGTTGAAGGACGGGAAGCCGGAGATACGAATGCTACATCCGCGCTTATGGAAATGGTCCATTATGATTTACACTATCGAAATTTGGTGGTCGAAAAAGGAAAAATTGATCCGGAAATGCTTGATTTTTTGTTCGGTCGCCCCCTTTCTGCCATTCTCAGTCTTCAGTTCAGGGTGAAAATTGAAAAATTAAAATCAGCATAGATGTTAATTCGTGGTTGAATAAAAAGCTTTTCATGGTAA
>JAOZOL010000079.1 GCA_029933295.1 Desulfobacterales bacterium
CCATTAAAATTTCTCCGTATGTATCTAAGCCTTTTCCGGCGGATCAGCAGACGGACCTTCCAAATAACTCATTTGCAACCACTTGAAATGATTGATAAGTTATTTTTATCATATAGTGGTGATTCGTCACCATGAAAAGCTTTTAACTTAGCCATCAAGGTGCCAGTAAATCAAAACCGGTTATAGCATCATAGGCCCGCCTGGCCGTATTATCCACCAGCTCAAACAAAACAACCTCCATGACATGCCACACAACAACACCATTTCTCACACAACCGGTAACCGTATCATTTTTTCTGCCGCAGGCCATATGCATATGCAGCACCGGGTTCCCTGCTGCATCCGGAAAAATGGTGCCGCCGCCGGCCACCTCGTGCACATTTTTTAAAACATGAACCATGGGTGCAATCTGCTCAGACCGCCCTTCCTCCGGGCCTGCCACCAGACGACTCCCTTTATCAGCACCGCCGATCACAATTAACGCCGCAGATTGGATTGCGTGTTTCCTGGCAAATGCTTCGATGGATTCATGGACAATATCCCCGTCTTCAAGACGGATAATAAAAATCCGTCCCTGACGGGCCTGGCAGTATTTCACTTTTTTTCACCTCTTCCATGCTGATACGAAACAACGTCTGCCGGCAAATTAACCATATGTTTTCCTTCATACGGCAAACAGGCTCCCACCTGAAACGATTCCGGCAATTTTTCGTTAATCTGTTTAAATATATCGTCTTTGCATGTAAATATCAGTTCATAATCCTCCCCCCCGGCCAGGATCATCTTAAGCGGATCTGCCTGATATTTTTTACAATATGCATTTAATGACGGATCAACATCAAATAGTGACATATCAAATCTGATTGAAATACCGGCGGCTGTTGCGATATGGTTCGCGTCCCCGGCAAGGCCGTCACTGATATCCATCACACAGCCCACCTTGTATTTCGCCAGAATCCGTGCCGCATCAAACCGGGCGCATGGATGTTTAAATTTTTTGATCAAATCCGGAAAATCTGTATCTTTGTTTTCCAGACACTCCAACCCCGCACGGGCCAGCCCTAACGGACCGGTCACATATACCCCGTCTCCCGGCATTGCATTGGAACGTAGCGGAAAAATATCAGGATGCCCTTCGCCAACGGCAAACAGGTCGATTGAAAATTCTTTTCCCTTAGATATATTACCCCCGCCAAGGGTTGCCTGATGATAATTCAGAGCGTTATAAATTCCATGGTACAAATTTTCAATATTTTTTTCAGACAGATAAGACGGCAAAGACAGATTTACAAACAGACTCAACGGCACTGCATAGGATGCGGCCAGATCACTGAATGTGACCTCAACCGCTTTTCGCCCGATTTCCGACAAAGTCTGCCACTCACGCCGGAAATGAATTTTGTCCTTTTGGGTGTCCGTGGTGATCACCGGACGGCTGATGGGCTTAGAAAGGGCGGCATCATCTCCAGCCGGTATTTTAAAAATGGATGTTTTCGGATCAGACTGATCAATCTGTGGGGCCACGTCAAGCAGTCTTTCAATCATGCTAAATTCATCTGTCCAGCCAGAAATCAGAATTCGCGGATTACATCCGCAGGCCTTTGCCATAGACATGGCCTGATGCGCCGGGTCTTTGGCCCGGGTAATGCAGCTGATCACGCAAACCCCCAAAGCACCGTTTTCAAAACACTCCATAGCTGTTGTACTATCTATGCCGCCGATGGCAACAACCGGCAGCGGCGATTGTTCAACCAGTAATTTAAGGCCTTCCAGACCGATCACCTGGCCGGCATCAGCCTTCGTGGCTGTTGAAAAAACAGGTCCAACGCCGATATAATCACAAGCCGTGGGATCGACTTTTTCAATTTCATCACTGGTTGAAGCAGAGGCACCAATGATCACGTCAGGACCAAGCACAGCTCTTGCAATGGCGGCAGCCTCATCATTCTGGCCCAGATGAACGCCGTCTGCTCCAACTGCTTTTGCCAGAAGAATATCGTCGTTGACAATAAACGGCACCGAATGTGTCTTGCATAATTTGCAGATCGCCTCGACGTCTTTTATATCGTTTATCGAAAAAAACTTGTTCCGGTACTGAATCATTGAGGCGCCGGCGTTAATGGCAATCTCAACCTGCCGAAGCGGTGAACATGCCGGGGCATTTTCATCGGTGATAAAATAAAACCGCAGGTTTTGATTAATGTCCGGGGCAACCATATTTTTTCCAATTATCCAAAAAGATCAACCCAGCTTAAAAACCGCTCCACTTTGTCCTGTCCATATTTTTCAATAGTCTTTAAAACCATTTCAACCGATTGTTCCTCTCCGTTTTGGTCCTGTTTTTTAGAAAAAAATTTATCCGCATAACAGACAATCTGTTCTTCTATGGTCAGGGGAACCGCATCACGCTCAGGCAGCGGCAGGTTGTGTTTCCTAATCTCATCAAGTGTTAACCCGACACCCACATGACGCTCACAAACCAGCGCATGGCGGGGGAACCCTTTGTCTTCAAGCAATTTCCGCCCCAGGTACCCGTGACTCACATAGGGGTATTTTCCGGTACATCCCAGAGACGGCGTGTTTGTATAAAAAATGCCGATATCATGGAGCATGGCTGCTTCTTCGATAAATGAATAATCAGGGTTTAAGTGTGATACCCGCTTTGCCGCATCAATCGCTTTTTTTGCCACAGCAACAGAATGTGTCAACAAAATTCCATGGGCCTTTGATCCGGTTTTATAAAATTCATTTATTATATCCATGGGGTTCATTGAAAAATAACTGCGTCAGGCTTTGCCGGAAAGCAGAACCCCCTCAATAAACTGATCCAGCCGACCATCCAGCACGCTGTCGACGTTTCCGATTTCCATATTAATCCGGTGATCTTTTACCATCTGGTATGGGTGCAGCACATAAGAACGGATCTGGCTCCCCCAGGCGATATCATCCTTGGTGTCATGCATGGC
Organism: Desulfobacterales bacterium; assembly: GCA_029933295.1. Lineage (GTDB taxonomy): Bacteria > Desulfobacterota > Desulfobacteria > Desulfobacterales > Desulfosalsimonadaceae > JAOZOL01. The sequence continues at coordinate 2,967 of JAOZOL010000079.1, forward strand.
CTGCATTTTTTCCTGCTGTTTTTCTTTTTCCAGCTGGTACAGTCGTGCGCTTAACACTTTCATGGCCAGTTCCCGGTTCCGGGTCTGCGATTTTTCCTGCTGGCACTGGGCAACAATACCCGTAGGAAGATGGGTAATACGGATGGCGCTGCTGGTCTTATTGACATGCTGCCCGCCGGCACCGCTGGCCCGAAATGTATCGATGCGAAGTTCGTTTTCATCAATTTCCACTTTGATTTCATCATCCAACTCGGGATAGACAAATACCGACGCAAAAGAAGTGTGGCGTTTTCCATTCGCGTTAAACGGGGATATTCTGACAAGGCGGTGAACCCCGGATTCTGTTTTCAGATACCCGAATGCATAATTGCCTGAAATGGAAAAGGTCACCCCTTTTACACCCGCCTCATCACCTGCCTGGTAATCGATCAGATTCATTTTAAAACCTTTATGTTCCACCCAGCGGGAATACATCCGAAACAGCATTTCCGCCCAGTCCTGGGCTTCAGTCCCGCCGGCTCCTGCATTTATGGACATAATGGCATTGTTTTTATCATCATCCCCATCCAGCATTAATTCAACGGAAAAGGTTTTAATCCGCTTTTCAAGATCCGCTGCCTGTCGCCGGGCTTCTTTATGGGAATTTTCATCTGCTTCTTCCACGGACAGTTCAAACAGTATCTCACATTCTTCAACTTCCGTATACAGGGTTTCCCATCTTTCAATGGCACTGCTTAAAAGCGATCTTTCCTTTAAAATGATTTTTGTCTGCCCCTGGTCCTCCCAGAACTTTTCTTCGGCGATCAGCGCTTCAATTTCATCCAGGCGATTTTGTTTGCCCGGAAGGTCAAAGATACTCCTTCAATTTTTGCAGTTGTTCATAAAATTCGCGAATCGCCTGTTTTAATTCAAGTGACATGATGTCCCCCTTTTTTTAAATTTTACCACAGCAACAATCATTATTGCAATAAAACTCAACAAAACCAACAAATCCCCATGGCGGGTGTAAAACGATATCTGATTCCGGATGATCGGCATGGACCGGACCATGGCATCTTCTTTAAACAATACTGATTTTTGCAAAATTCGCCCCGCTGGATCAATAAATCCGCTAATTCCGGTATTTGCGGCCCTGACCAGGGACCGCCGGTTTTCAACAGCGCGAAAAACCGCCATGGAAAAATGCTGATACGGCGCACTGGTTTTTCCAAACCACGCATCATTGGTAATATTAATCAGAAGTTCTGAATTATTGGCCGCCAGTTCAGACGCCAGTTGCGGAAATATCACTTCATAGCAGATCTGCACGCCGATATCAGCCTGATGCCATTTTAAGGTATGGCCTGTTTTCCCGGCCTTAAACCCCCCGACCTGGACGACCATCTGGTTTATAAACGGCAGCCATTTTCGTAACGGCACATATTCACCAAAGGGTACCAAATGGGTTTTGTCATATCTTCCGGCTATCTCCCCAACCGGCGTTATCAGATATGCGCTGTTATAATACCGGTTTTGCGGTTTGGTAAATTCAACTGTCGGGCTTCCGATAATAAAATGTGTCCCGATTGACCGTATCCCCTGCAACACCATTTCCGTTAATTCTTTGTTGTATTTAAAGTAAAACGGAGTTGCGGTTTCCGGCCATACGATCAGATCAGGATGATGCAACCCCGCCTGTTTTGAAAGCCGAATATATGTTGAAATAATCTCTTTACGATACTCCATATCCCATTTGTCAGATTGCGCAATATTGCCCTGGATAGCCGCTATGCTTATCGTTTCAGCGTCTGCGATTATCTTGTCCACTGATTTTAAACGGATATTACCGTAAGTCCATATCAAAACGAAAACTGCGATCAAAAGAGATATTGAAACGGTAAATACCCTGCCGCGGATCTGTTTTCCCTGCCAGGTAAGCCCTTTGATATACAACAGTGAAAAAAAAATAGCGGCATTTGCAAAGACGATGATAAAAGACATCCCGTACACGCCGAATATATCCGATATCTGAATTAAATGCAAATGGTTATATTGCGTATACCCGAGCAGCCCCCAGGGGAATCCGGTAATTAAAAATGTCCGCAAATATTCCAGACAGACCCATAATGCCGGAATCATGATCAACGAAACAGCCGGGCCTGTACAAAAAAGCACAACCAGACCCGAAAAAATCGCCAGATATAACGCCAGATATAACGCCAGCAAAATAAAAATGATTCCGCTCAGCCATAGCGGCAGATAACCATAGATGTGCATTGTACCAACCAGCCAGTAAAGGAGGGTTGCAAAATGAACAAACCCGGCCACAAGCCCGAGGGTAAAACCCTGCCGGGGTGAAAGATCCCGCACGGCATAGAATAAAAAAACAAAAGCAACCCATGCGGCATATGAAAATCCGATGCCCGGGAATCCGGCGGTCAAGGCAATGCCGGATACGATTGCCAGTATGATTTTTTTTTGATTCATGGTGATTTTTTATCTTAACATATTCAAATTGATAAATATATGCTTAATACAGCGGAACATAACTTAGCACTTACAGGGGTTCTGTCAATGATGAATCGAACTGGTAAAAAAATCGGGTTAATTATTCCAGCTGAATCGAAATTAAAAAACCGGCATTTCGGGTAATTATCATTTATTTTCCATTGTTTTTTCAATCGGTTTTTTATAAAGGTATAAACTATTATGAATATTCTTATTACCGGCAGCAACGGCCAGCTTGGCAAAGACTGTGAGCGTGCGCTTAAACCCGCACATACACTAACGTGCGTTGATATTGAAAATATTGACATCACCGATGTTAGCCAAATAGATACCGCCATTAAAGCTATCAGGCCGGATGTCATTATTAATTGCGCGGCATTTACAAACGTGGATGCCTGCGAGACCCGACAGAAAGCTGCCTGGGCGGTTAATGTAACCGGCCCGGAAAATCTGGCCCAATGCGCAAAAAAATATAATTCACGCATCATCCATATTTCTTCGGATTATGTGTTTGACGGAAAAAAAGAACCGCCTGAAACATATGTTGAAACAGACCCCACCGGTCCACTCTCATATTATGGAAGAACCAAGCTTGAAGGAGAGAATGCCGTCAAAAAAAACACTAAAGACTTTATTATTCTGCGCACAGCCTGGCTGTATGGCTTTAACGGGCATAATTTTTTAAAAGCCATACTCAAAAAAGCGATGACAAACCCGGCGCAACCCCTTAAAATAGTCAACGATCAATACGGATCACCCACCTGGTCATATCGCCTTGCTCAACAGATTAGCCACCTGATTGACCACCAGGCGCAGGGACTTTATCACGCTTCCGGGGAAAGTTTTTGTACCTGGTATGAAGTTGCCGATTATTTTCTTGAAAAAATTGGGGTATCCTGTGATATAATCCCATGTACAACAGACGAATACCCGTTGCCCGCAATTCGACCGGGATGTGCCATCCTTGAAAATAAACGGCTTAAAACCAAAAATTTGAATTTAATGCAGCCCTGGCAAACAGATATCGATGAATATATTGATCAGTACGGGACTCAGTTAATTTCTGAGTGTCATGCATAGCGCTATGCAGGAGTTTTTTTAATGAACATACTTGTTACCGGAGGCTGCGGTTTTATCGGCACCAACTTTATCCGGTTTCTGTTAAATGACAAGGATTTTGCCGGACACATCATTAATGTTGACAGCCTCACCTATGCCGGGAACCCGGAAAACCTTGTGGACATCACCGACAATTTTGGTGAAAAATATACATTCATCCAGGCTGATATCTGTGATCAGGAGCATATGGCTCAGATTTTTGATGACCATGAAATTGACACGGTCTGTCATTTTGCGGCTGAATCCCATGTGGACCGATCGATTGTTGCCCCGGACGATTTTATTCAAACCAATATTGTGGGCACGTTCAACCTGCTTGAAATTTCCCGGAACCGTAAAAACCAGCTGTCACGCTTTCATCATATCAGTACGGATGAAGTTTACGGAAGTCTTGGAAAAGACGGCTTTTTTTATGAAAACACCCCGTATCAACCCAGCAGCCCCTATTCCGCATCCAAAGCTTCCTCGGACCATCTGGTCAGGGCATACCACACGACTTATAATCTGCCGGTTACCATATCCAATTGTTCAAACAATTACGGCCCGTATCAGTTTCCGGAAAAGCTGATCCCGTTGATGATTTTAAACGCAATTGCGGGAAAATCCCTTCCGGTCTATGGTGATGGAAAAAATATACGGGACTGGCTGTATGTCAAAGACCATTGCAGCGCCGTCTGGGAAATCATCCAGCACGGCAAAGAGGGTGAAACCTATAATATCGGTGGGGACTGCGAACTTGAAAACATCCGCCTTGTTGAAATGATCTGTGATATCATAGATGAAACACAGGTCCGGAGGGCGACCGGATCGTGTAAAGACCTGATCACTTTTGTAAAAGACAGGCCCGGCCATGACAGAAGATATGCCATTGATGCATCAAAACTCAAAAATGAACTTGGATGGTCGGCCAAAACCACAGTCGAAACCGGCATCCAGACTACTGTCAGGTGGTATTTAGAAAATAAAAACTGGGTCAACCGGGTTAAAAGCGGTGCGTATCGGGAGTGGATTAAGCAGCAATATAAATAGTTTCCATCTAAAAATGGCCTTTTTGCCCAATATCCGGTTCAATATCTGGGTCAATCTTCGGAATTGCTTGTGCGACATAGCCAGCTACGCCTTACGCGCAATTCCTTGCTTTCCTTGATCTTGAACAAAAATTCTCATTTTTTGAATTGGAAACATTACTAAAAGTAATCTCTTTTAAAAGGTGGATTTTTTATGAAAGGAATAATACTTGCCGGGGGTTCCGGGACACGGCTTTATCCCCTGACCCGCGTAACAAGCAAGCAGCTTTTACCGGTTTATGATAAACCCATGATTTATTATCCGCTGGCATTGCTTATGCTTGGCGGCATACGTGACATTCTGATTATTTCCACACCGCAGGACCTGCCGAATTTCAAGGCACTTTTAGGCGACGGGGCCTGGCTCGGCCTTTCAATCCGGTACAAAGAACAGCCCCGGCCCGAAGGCATTGCCCAGGCATTTATTCTTGGAAAATCATTTATCGGTAATGATCCGGTCTGCCTGATCCTGGGAGACAATCTGTTTCATGGTCATAATTTGTCGGGCATTATAAAAAATGCGTTAAAGATAAACAACGGGGGTGTTGTATTCGGATACCGGGTGAATGACCCGGAACGCTACGGTGTCGTTGAGTTTGATGATAAAGGCAAGGTTGTCGGAATTGAAGAAAAGCCAGAACACCCAAAATCAAAATACGCTGTTTCCGGCCTCTATGTCTATTCCAATGATGTGGTGGAAATTTCCGAAAACCTTAAACCATCTGATCGCGGCGAACTTGAAATCACCGATGTGAACAAAGTGTATCTTCGCCAAAATGCGCTGAGAGTCGAAATTCTTGGCAGGGGGTTTGCCTGGCTGGATATGGGTACCCATGAATCCATGCAGCAGGCAGCCAGTTATGTTCGCGCCGTCCAGAAACGGCAGGGATTTAAAATCGCCTGTGTTGAAGAAATCGCCTATCGACTGGGCTATATCAACAGCGACGAGCTTGAAAAAATCGCATCAGTTATGATAAAAAATGAGTATGGACAATATCTTCATGAAATATCGGAACTAAGACCTTCGGAACTTGTCAAATGGCTTTAAAATTAACGCAACTATCAATCGCCGGGGTTGTTTTGATCGAACCGCCCTGCTTTGCAGACAATCGTGGTTTTTTTTTAGAAACCTATCATATAGAAAAATACAAAGACGCGGGCCTGGATAAAAAATTTGTCCAGGACAATCAGTCCCATTCATCTCAAAATGTGCTTCGCGGGCTGCATTATCAGCTTAAAAATCCCCAGGGCAAACTGGTTTATGCGGTGACCGGCGAAATCTTTGATGTGGCCCTTGACATCAGATACGGATCACCCACGTTCGGGCATTGGGTGAGCGCAGTTTTATCTGCTGAAAACAAACACCAGCTTTATGTCCCGGAAGGATTTGCCCACGGATTTGTCGTCATCAGTGAATCTGCTGATGTGGTTTACAAATGCACGGATTTATACGCACCGGGTGATGAATACGGAGTGTTATGGTCTGATCCCGCAATATCGATTAAATGGCCGGTGGACACGCCTGTACTGTCTGAGAAAGATCAGAAGAATCCCATTTTAAACAAAATTCCCGAAACCCGCTTACCGGTTTACTGACATTCCCATGTGAAAATTGAGCGGTTAATCGGTTTTTCATGCGCCCGACCACGTTTCTGATAGTTCTGCCGTTATTAATTAATTTTCATTTCTGCAAGGGTTGATGCTCCTGAAAATTATTGCGGGGGACTCTTTCCAAAAGCCCGGCCGCAAAAAGGGCGGCCTCTGATTTATCTTCTTCATCCGGATGACGGGGATAGGTTAAAAATATTTTATGAAATCCATTACACTTGAATCTTCCGA
>JAOZOL010000410.1 GCA_029933295.1 Desulfobacterales bacterium
TTACAAAGAACCATAAGGAACCCATTGCATTTGATCATGACTGCCGGGAAGGTATCTGCGGCATGTGCGGCGCTGTTGTTAACGGCCGGGCCCACGGGCATGAAAAAGAGACCACTTTATGCCAGCTTCATATGCGGCATTTTTCAGACGGCGATACTATTGTGATTGAACCCTGGCGTTCCCGCGCATTTCCGCTGATTAAAGATCTGATAGTGGATCGAAGCGCGTTGGATAAAATTATTTCCGCGGGCGGGTATATTTCCGTTAATACCGGCGGGGCACCGGATGCCAACGCATTGCCCATTGCCAGGGAAGTGGCTGAAACCGCATTTAACGCGGCTGCCTGTATCGGGTGTGGGGCTTGTGTCGCGGCCTGTCCCAACGCATCAGCCATGCTGTTTGTCAGTGCCAAGGTGTCACAATTTGCGCTGCTCCCTCAGGGAAGGCCCGAAGCGGCCAAGCGTGTCCAGGCCATGGTGCGGCAGATGGATGCATGCGGTTTTGGAAACTGTTCCAATGAAACCGAGTGTGAAGTCGAATGTCCCAAGGGGATATCCATTGTAAACATTGCCCGGTTGAATCGTGAATTTTTTAAATCAGAATTGTCATAAAATTTTTATAACCCCCGGAGGAAAAATGAAACGTAAAATTTTTAAAAAAGAACACGAGATGTTCAGAAAATCATTCAGATCGTATTTAAAAGACAAAATTATTCCATTTTATGAGGAATGGGAAGACGCCTGCATGATTCCCAGGGAGGTATGGCTGGAAGCCGGGAAAAACGATTTTTTGTGCCCCACAGCTGATGAAAAATACGGCGGCGCGGGCGGCGATTTCCTGTATTCCGTCGTCATTTCCGAAGAACTGAGCTACCATGGCCTGAGCAGTGTCTTCTGGCCGCTTCACAGTGATATCGTATTACCGTATATTGAACTGTACGGCAATGAAGAGCAGAAAAAAAGATGGATCCCCGGATGTATTTCCGGCGAAACCATTCTTGCGGTTGCCATGACGGAACCGGACGCGGGATCTGACCTGGCAAATCTTTCCACGACCGCAGTGAGAGACGGTGATCATTATATCGTCAACGGATCGAAAATTTTTATCAGCAATGGGCAACTGGCTGATTTATGTGTTGTGGCAGTCCGGACCTCGGAAACTGAAAAATCATACGCCGGGGTCAGCCTGCTGGTGATTGAATCTGACAGAAAAGGCTACCGAAAAGGGAATAACCTGAAAAAAATCGGAATGCACGCTCAGGATACGTCCGAGATCTTTTTTGATGACTGCCGGGTACCGGTTGAAAATCTGCTGGGAAAAGAAGGCGAGGGTTTTATATATCTGATGCAGAAACTTCAGCAGGAACGTCTGATGATTGCCATTGGAGCGTGTGCGGCAGCAGAAGGCACCTTAGATATAACTTTGGATTATGTCAAAAACAGAGAGCTGTTTGGAAAACCCCTGGGAAAATTTCAAAACACCCGGTTTACATTGGCTGAGGTCGCCACAAAAGTCCAATTGGCCAGGTCTTTTTTGGACGACCTGATTCCGCGGCATATGGCTGGTGAAAATGTAACCAGGGAAGTCAGTATGGCAAAATACTGGCTAACCGAAATGCAGTTTGACGTGGCAGACAAATGTCTGCAAATGTTTGGGGGCTATGGGTATATGAGTGAATACCTGATTTCCCGTTTTTTTGTTGATGCACGGGTACAGCGCATTTATGGCGGTGCGAACGAAGTGCTTAAAGAAGTGATTGCCAGGGAATTAAAGATATAGCGGGATCAGAAAATTATGAAAAAAGGTTTTGTGCAGGTTTACACCGGTGACGGTAAAGGAAAGACCACTGCTGCGATAGGGCTGTCTGTCCGCGCGGCCGGTGCGGGGTTAAAAGTCTTTATTGCCCAGTTCATCAAGGCCGGTGATTACAGCGAAATCAAGGCCCTGAAAAAATTTTCAGATCATATCACGATCAGGCAATTTGGGCAGGGCCGGTTTATCAGAGGAAAACCGGCAGATGAGGATATCACCGCCGCCCAAAAAGGCCTGGATGCGGTTAAATCTGCCGTTTTGTCCGGAGAATATGACGTTGTCGTAATAGAAGAAGGGAATGTTGCGGTTACCTGCGGACTCTTGTCCGTCCGGGACCTTCTTGATATTATTGCCATGAAGCCGGAACGTGTTGAGATTGTCATCACCGGCCGGGGAGCCGAACCATCGGTTATTGAAAAAGCGGATCTGGTAACGGAAATGAAGGAAATAAAGCATTATTATCAAAAAGGGGTCCAGGCCAGGGTCGGAATAGAAAAATAAAAATCCACCCCCTCAGGAGGCAGTCAGCTTCTTGATACTTCACACGTAGCGACAAAGCCTGTCGGTAGAAAAATGAAACAAATTGATTTTAAAAAAAATTTCTTTAAAGACATTTTAA
>JAOZOL010000080.1 GCA_029933295.1 Desulfobacterales bacterium
CAAATCCCAAATCTTAAATCTTAAATCGCAAATTTAGCCACCCCTTGACATTTCCAACATTCCTATTGACAAACCCCCTTCGAGTTATTATTTTCCCCACGTACCGATAATCTGTGATTTTATCAAATCCGGGTTGTCAGTATAAACTCCCCCTGAATTCCCCCTTGCAAAAGGGGGAATTCATTTTTAGCCCCCGCCGATATGGAGAGGGAAACAAAAACGGAAATGATTTAAAAATCAGGCCTGACTGAAAACAGCTGTTTAGGGTAGACGCTAAATAATTTCAGTATATTGTTTTACTCCAATGGTTTATCCCTGCTATAATTATAATGCGTCCATTCACTGTTTTAGGGTTAATTGTTCAGCGACTAATAATAAGAAAATTTTAATTTTATTTTAACTATTCTTTAACCTTTGCTTTCTTATAGTTACACAAATCTCATGAAATGATTGTTTTTAAACGTTTAAGTTCATTATACCAAAATTAATATTGGCTGGTAATAGTTTATACAGCTCCTATAATTAAAAATAAGAGGTGAAGGGTATGATTCATGTTGAAAACCTGACGAAGTATTACGACAGCTTCTGTGCGGTGGATCAGATCAGTTTTAAAATGAAAAAAGGTGAAATCATGGGCCTTTTAGGCCCCAATGGCGCCGGAAAAACAACCACCTTGAAGATGCTCACCGGATATTTTAAACCCTCTGGCGGCTCCATTGCCGTCGGCGATTACACCATTGCGGATAATCCCCTTAAAATCAAACAGATGATCGGGTATCTCCCTGAAACATCACCGTTTTATAAAGACATGCTGGTGTATGATTATCTTGAATATGTGGCAAAAATACGCGGCATCAAGTCCGGTGACAGATATCCCCGCCTTCGTTTCCTGTCTGATCTATGCGGGTTAAATGATATCATGCATAAAGCCATTGGAGAACTTTCAAAAGGGTTAAACCAGCGGGTGGGGCTGGCCCATGCCATGATGAACGACCCTGAAATTCTGATTTTAGATGAACCCACCCAGGGCCTTGATCCCAACCAGATTGTTGAGATCCGCAATATTATTAAAAAAATCGGGAAGGAAAAAACCGTAATTTTTTCAACCCATATTCTCAGTGAAGCGGAAGCCACCTGTGACCGGATTGTCATCATCAACCGGGGCAAGATCGTTGCTGACGGTGACACCAACGACCTCAAACAATCGGCAGACAAAAAATCGATCATTCAGATTTCATTGCTTCGCGCAGATATTGAATCAATTAAAACCGCATTAACCTCCATTGAAGGGATAGAACAGGTAAATCAAATTGCACAGGGAGAAGACGGTGTTATTTCGGTAAAAATATCCTGCCTGTCATCAATAGATTTAAGGGAAAAAATCTATGAAAAAATAAAGTCCACCGACTGGGTGATAATTGAATTGCATCAGGAGGCCAAAACCCTTGAAACAATTTTCAGAGACCTGACACGTCAAATTGACCCGCCAAATTAACCCGGTGAATAAAACAGGAGAATAAACCATGTGGCAGTTTACCCATATACTGAAAAAAGAAATAAAGGACTACTTTGTTTCACCCATTGCATATATCGTGATTTCAATCTTTCTTATTATCACAGGGTGGTTTTTCTTTTCCACCTTTTTCCTCTATGACCAGGCCAACATGCGGGGATTTTTCTCGCTGCTGCCCATCATTTTTTCGTTTGTGATTCCTGCCATCTCCATGCGGCTGTTTTCAGAAGAACTCAATATCGGTTCCTATGAGATTCTTCTGACCATGCCGGTGACATTTAAAGATATTATTATCGGAAAATTTGCGGCCGGGTTTGCCATGACCGCAGCCATGCTGCTCCCGACAATAGCTTATCCGATTTCCATCTCGTTTATCGGTGAGCTGGACTGGGGCCCGGTAATCGGGGGATATATCGGCGCCATGCTGCTCGGGGGAACATTTTCAGCCCTCGGTGTTTTTGCGTCATCGCTCACCCACAACCAGATTGTTGCTTTTATCCTGGGCGCGGCCATCTGTTTTACCCTCACTTTAATCGATAAGATGCTTTTTTTCTTTCCGGAATCCATCTTAAACGTTGTTCAATACATAGGTGCTGATTTTCATTTTCGAAATATCGCAAAAGGGATTATCGATTCCCGGGACATACTTTATTTTTTAAGTGTGATGTTCATTAGTTTGTATGCCACATACCTGGCCCTGTTGAAAAAAGAATAAGGAGTTAATGATGAAGGGAAAATTCCAGACAGACGCATATTTAAAATTTTTGATCTATGGGGTGGTTATTGTTCTGATCAACCTTGTGGGCATTACCCTGTTCTTCCGGGTCGATTTGACCCAAAACAAGATATACTCATTATCTGACGCAAGCAAGAAAGCCGTAGCCAGGCTTTCCGAACCGTTGACCATCAATGTGTTTTTCACCGAAAATCTCCCGGCGCCTCATAATAACACGAAGAGGTATTTACGGGATATTCTGGAAGAGTATTCGCTTTACGGTGGAAATTTTTTTAATTTCCGGTTTTATGATGTCAGCCCCGAGAAAGAAGGGATAAGTGATAAAGCAGAAGAAAACAGAAAAATTGCCGAGGATTACGGCATTTATCCAGTTGAAATCAGGATGGTTGAAAAAGATGAATTAAAATATAAAAAGGCCTACATGGGGATGGTGATTATCCAGGGAGACCTCATCGAAAAGATTCCCGCCATTACGTCAACCGATGGCCTGGAGTATAAACTGACCAGCACCATTGAAAAACTAAACCGTAAAATCAGCATACTGGCAAGCCTTGACAAAAAGATTGATATCAATCTCTTCATGTCGTCTTCTCTCAGGTTTGTTGCGCCGGTCATCGGCATTGATGAATTACCCCAACTGCCGGAAACCATAAAGAATGTGGTGGATAAGCTTAATGCAAAAAATTACGGGCAATTAAATTTTAAAAATATCGACCCGGCAACAGACAAAGACATCGACACCCTGATCAAAGAACACAATTTACGGGTACTTCAGTGGCCTGATATTCCGAATCGGAATATTAAAGCCGGAAGGGGCGCCATTGGCCTGAACATGGCGTTCGGGGATAAAAAAATTGATATTCAGCTGTTAAATGTCTTACGCATTCCCATTATCGGCACCCAATATCAACTGATTAATATGGACAACCTGGAAGATATAGTCAATTCAAGCATTGAAACACTGATCGGTATCAATGAAGATGTGGGGTATCTTGCGGACCACGGCACCCTTGCCCTTGGATCTCCGATGATGTCGGCACCTTCCCAGAATAACGACAATCTTAAAAATTTTCAGACATTAATGTCGCAGAACTACACGTTAAAACAGATAAACCTGGCGGATGAAAAAATTCCTGAAAGCTTAAACTGCCTGATTATCGCACAACCAACTGAAAATTTTACTGATTATGAATTGTATCAAATCGATCAGGCCCTGATGCGGGGCACCAATCTTGCCATTTTTACCGACGCGTTTAAAGAAATCCCCCAGCCGCCGCAACAGAGATTTTCATTTAATATGGGGCCCTCATACCAACCCCTGCATACCGGGCTGGATAAACTGCTGGCCCATTACGGGGTTTCCGTAAAACCATCTTTTATCATGGATAAAAACTGTTATAAACAGTCCATGCCTTCCAGGTCGGGCGGGGGAGAGCGTCCCATCTATTTTGCACCTCTGGTTAAAAACGAATTTATCGATCATAACCTTGATTTTATGAAAAATATCAAGGGGCTTGTCACGATAAACAACTCACCAATATCTGTGGATAAGGAAATACTTAAAAAAAATGCCCTGACCGCAGTTTCGCTTTTTTCATCTTCTGATAAATCATGGGAAATGAAAGGAAAGATTAACTTAAACCCCATGTTCATTCAGCCGCCCAATGAAGATGACAAATTTGCCAGTTATTCCCTGGCATATCTGCTGGAAGGCAAATTTTCCAGTTACTTTAAAGGAAAAAAAATCCCGGAAAAAGAAGTGGCCAAGTCTGAAAATATTGATGAAGAAAAATCAGATGAAAGTAAAAAAGACATAGAAAATAAAACGAAAAATGAAAAAGATTCGGACTTGTCAAAAATTAAAACCCAAAAGGCGCTTATTGAAACCGGCAAACCCGGTAAAATTTTTATTGCAGGTTCATCTGCCCTTTTAAAGGACAATCTCCTTGACCCGGACGGGGCAAGCCCCAATGCCGCGTTTGTATTAAATATCATGGACACCTTAAACAACCGGGATGACATCGCTGCAATGAGGAGCAAAACCCAGCAGTTTAATCCCCTTGAAGACACCGAAGCCCTGACCAAAACTTTTATCAAGTTTTTTAATATCGCAGGACTGCCTGTGCTGGTGGTACTTTTCGGACTGTTTGTCTTGTGGCGAAGGAGGAGCCGGAGGAAGAGGATTCGCATGATGTTTCAGAAATGATGGCGTCGTTAAAAATCCCATCTACTGCGTTGTAGCATTTTTTCAGACGTTCAACATACGATAAGTATGCCATCGCGCCTGAAAAAATGTTACGCCTTGTATATGAAATTTTTAACTTAGCCATCTTTTACAAATTAAGCTTAAATTTGATAGAATGGATAAACTGTAAAGCCCGCGTAGGGCGGATTAGCGCAGCGTAATCCGCCGTATGTGAATGGAATATGGATATAAGCATTTAATAAGAGGAAACCAATGAAATCAAAAAAAGAATACATACTTGCAGGCCTTGTAATTATTATTCTCGCCGCGTATCTGGTGATTCATAAAACAGACAAGACACATTATGAGCTGCCGGTAATTCCGGAACTTGCCCAATCCGACATTACATCAATCACCATTTCCAAATCCGATCAAACCATTGAGTTAAAAAAGAAAGATGACAAATGGTTGATTTATCCGAAAAAGTATCCGGCAAACAATGCCAAGGTTGATGCCATGGTGGATATTATCAAATCGTTAAAAGTGACCGCTTTGGTATCGGAATCAAAAAATTATCATCCCTATGAACTGGACCCGGAAAATAAAATCGCCATTCAGGCAGGCAACGGCGAAAAAGTGTTGCGCGCCTTTGACATTGGCAAAACTGCGCCGTCCAATCGGCATACATTTATTAAAATGCCGGGTGATGACCGGATTTACCATGCCCGTGAAAATTTTAAAAACAAGTTTAATAATACAAAAGATGATTTGCGGGACAAAACCGTGCTCAGTGTTGAAAAGTCCCAGGTCCAGCAGGTTGAAATTAAGGACAAAGACGGGAATCTGGTGTTAAGCATGAAACATGCCCCCATAAAAGTTGAAGTCACACCGGAATCCGAGCAGGCCGATGAAAAAAAAGCACCTCAGGACAATATTGCCCCGGAGCTGGTCTGGCAGGACGCGGACGGCAATCCGGTAAAGGACTCGGATATCAATAATTTTTTCAACAATGTATCAAATCTTCAGTGCCAGTCATACATTACAGATAAAACAAAGGCTGATTTCACCGGGCCCATGTATACCCTGACGATGACGGGTGCCAAAACCGTCACCCTTTCCATTTTTGACAAAATTAATAAAGACGACAATGCCTATCCGGCCGTCTCATCGGAAAACGACTATCCGTTTATGCTGCCGGCGTATAAGATGGATAAGATGGTGAAACATTAATTGAAAGGAAAAAAAATGACAGCTAAAACCATTTCCTGTTTTAAATATGATTTCCTGTTATTTTCCGTTCTGTCTATTTTATTCATGTCGGCAAACAGCCATGCCCGGCCGGTGGCAGCCGTTATTTATCCCGACAGTGCTGAAATTACCGAGTTTCTTTCCGTAGATGTTCAAAGAGAAAATGACCGTTTTTTTGTACGGTTTTTCCTCCCCATCCATGCCGTAAAAGACTCTTTGACCGTAAATACGGCAAGTGAATCAAAAATTCAGATCACATCGGTGGAAATTGAAAAACAATCGCTGCCAATGCCGGACACCGCCAAATCTCTCAAAGATAAATTAAAAGAATTAAACCGGCAAAAATCAGACTGCGAAGCAAACATCAAAGCCAACACAACCTGTATTTCCTTCTGGCAGAACCAGGCGGCAAACAAACCTGAAAAAATTGAAAATATTGAATCCATCCTGAAGCTGGGAGATGCCATTAAAAAAGGAATAAAAGGGGCTGATTCTGAAATTTACCAATTTAATCAATCCCTTGAAGAAATTGATAAACAAATAAAAGATGTTGAAAAACAGCTTGATAAACTGACCGGATCAGCTCAAAAACAATGGCAGGTCACTGTCTATCTTGCCGGAAATTCACAAAAAAACCAATCGCCTAAGATCAATTTGTCTTATGCCTACAACATTAAAAACTGCAACTGGCGGCCCATTTATACGTTAAATGCCCATCCCGCCAAATCAGAAATAAAATTGTACTGGTATGCAAAAATTACCCAGAATACCGGTATTGACTGGGACAATGTGGAACTTAAAATCGCCACGTCACAACAGTTTACCCGACCTGATCCTCCTTTTTTAGGAGACTGGGTTATCCAGCCCAGAAGAAGTATTGCCCCTTCCAGTATGAGGCGAAAAGCAGTGATGGCTGAAAAATCCATGATGTTTGTTGATACAGCGCAGACAATGGGTGCGGGCGGCCCGCCACCTGAGCCAAAAAGAGATGTGGGTGTTATGTTCGACACTTATGACCTGGGCAGACACAGTATTTCCGCCGGTGATACCCGTCGAGTTAAAATCAGGGAAATGGATTTAAAATCCGACTTTAAATACCTGATCCGGCCACAAAAGGCAGCCCAGGCATTTTTGTTTGCGCAATTAAATATAAAAGATGACGCATTTATCAGACTTCCCTTAGGTGATGCCAGTTTTTTAATCGATTCAGCATTCATTACCAACCGTTTATTTTCAATGACCGACAAGGAACAAAAACTTTTTTTCGGATCCGACCCCCAGGTGGATGTCACCATGAATGTGCGTGAAAAAAAATCCGGGGAAACAGGATTTTTGATCGGAAAAAAACAATACCGATGGGGTTGGAACGTCTTAGTTAAAAATTTAAAGTCCCATGAAATTCATGTCCTCATGGAAGACGCATATCCGCAGCTTAGAGATGACCGGATTAAACTGGAGGAAATATTTTCCGGGGTGTCACCGCAAAAAGAAAAGAATATGGTGACCTGGACCTTTCCGGTTTTGCCGCAAAATGAGACTGCCATTGAATATGGATATCAAATTACCTATCCGGATGAAATGGAACTTTCCTTTGGGGGAAGATAAATATGGCTCAAATCCTAAGCGCTGTCAGCGGATTTGTGTGGGGGCCGGTAACGATTATACTTTTAGTCGGTACCGGCGTAATGGTGGCGCTGATCACCAAAGCGATCCAGCTTCGAAAATTTGCCTATGCCTGGAAACTGATTTCCGGTAAATTTGACAACCCGGACGATGAAGGTGAGATTACCCATTTTCAGGCGTTAAGCGCTGCTCTTTCCGCCACCATCGGCACCGGCAACATTGCCGGTGTGGGCACCGCCATTGCCCTGGGCGGCCCCGGCGCAGTATTCTGGATGTGGGTAACCGCTGTTTTCGGAATGGGTTTAAAATACGCGGAATGCCTGCTGTCATTAAAGTTTCGGACCATCCACAAAGACGGCACTGTCGGGGCAGGCCCCATGTACTATCTTGAAAAGGGCCTGGGCCGGAAGTGGCTGGGCATTTTGTTTGCCCTTTTTGCCGCCATCGCATCTTTTGGTATCGGCAACATGGTGCAGGCCAATTCCGTTGCCGAACCGGTATTACAAACATTCGGTGTCCCCAAGCTGGTCACCGGACTCATCATCGGCGGTCTGGTTTTTGCCGTTATTGTGGGAGGAATCAAACGTATCGGCCAGGTCGCCAGCAAACTTGTGCCGTTTATGGCGGTTTTCTATGTGGGGGGCGCGCTGTGGGTAATTGTTTTGAATTTTGGAATGATCCCTGCGGCATTTTCCATGATATTTTCCGATGCATTTACCGGCAGCGCGGCCACCGGCGGATTTGCCGGCGCGGCCCTGGCCCAGGCCATCCGGTTCGGCGTGGCCAGGGGGGTCTTTTCCAATGAAGCCGGGCTGGGCAGTGCGCCCATCGCCCACGGCGCGGCCCAGACAAAGGAACCGGTCCGGGAAGGGCTGGTTGCCATGCTCGGGCCGTTTATTGATACCATTGTGATCTGCACCATGACGGCCATGGTTATCCTGACGACCAGCGCTTTTACACTTAAAGGGGCTGACGGTGCCGGTTTTACCGGCGCGGTGCTTACTGCAAAAGCATTTAATATGGGGCTGCCCGGTCCGGGTGATTATATTGTTTCCATCGGTATTATCTTTTTCGCGTTTTCCACAGCCATCAGCTGGTCATATTACGGCGACCGGTGCGTGGACTATTTATTTGGTGAAAAAATGGTCATGCCTTACCGGGTCGTCTACTGCATTCTCCTGCCGGTGGGCGCGGCGGTTGAACTGACCACCGTGTGGACCATATCCGATATTTTCAACGCACTCATGGCCTGGCCCAACCTTATCGGCCTTATATTTTTAAGTCCCGTTGTCATTAGAACCACCAAAGAATATTTTTCTGATTCTCAAAAGGTGTATCCGTATAAACAGTAAAGGGGCAAACCATGGGTAAAAAAATAAAAATCGGCGGGCTCATCAGCGGCACCGGCACCAATATGGACGCCATCATCCGATCGTGCGAGGAGGGAAAAATTGACGGCAAAGTGATTTTTGTGGGTTCCGACAACCCGGACGCAAAGGGTCTTAAAAAGGCTGAAGCAAAAAATATCCCCACGTTTGTCGTTGATTATTCGAAAATCATCAGAGAATTTAAGCAAAACCCCGATCCGAACAAACTGCCGGATGATTTTAACCTTGATGAGATTATATCCAAACAGTCTTTTTTTTCAGATAATGCAGACAGCGCAAAAGTCACCGCATTTTTATCCACCCGTGCCATTGCAGAATCGGCCCTTCTTGAAAAAATAAAAGACCATCAGATGGACCTGCTGGTTCTGGCCGGATTTATGCGCAACCTTACCCCCTATTTTATCGACCGGGTTAATACCACGCACGGAAAACCCCGCATCATGAACATCCATCCGGCCCTGCTCCCGGCATTTGCCGGAGTGGACGGATACGGCGACACATTCCGCTACGGCTGTAAGGTCGGTGGCTGCACCGTCCATTTTATCGACTATGGAGAAGACTCCGGCCCCATCATAGGGCAACGATCATTTCCCATCACGGACGAAGACACCATTGATTCCATTAAACAAAAAGGCCTGGCCCTGGAATGGAAATTATTTCCCCAATGCGTCCAGCTCTTTGCCGAAAACCGGCTGGCATGCGTTAAAATGACCTATACGGATGATCGTAAAAACGTATATCAACGAACCGTGGTGAAAATCGCTCAAAAG
>JAOZOL010000411.1 GCA_029933295.1 Desulfobacterales bacterium
AAATTAAATCCACAAATTTTTTGGAGATGTTTATGATTGTAAGGAAAATTGCCTCAACAGCTTTTCTATGTGTTTTTTTGTTAATGATGTTCGGCTGTGCTTCCGGCGTGAAGGGGAAGCATGCCCTTCAGATGCCTGAAAAAAAATACGATCTCGTGCTGGTTCACGGCCTGTCCAATATGCACTGCTGGAGTGAAGCCTTTCTGCTTCAGTGTCTCAATATCTGGGGGTCTGGAAACGTTTATGCGGTTTATATGAATGACTCCACCCGCGTATGGGAAAGAGAGATCGAAGGCAAAAAATTAATCTGCTGTGGTGAAGATAATTATTCAGCAGGCGATGACGATATTAAAACTCAGTCAGGCTATCTCCACGATGCCGTGGTAAAGTTGCAGGAATCTCATGGGCTCAGTCGAAAATTTTCCATCATCGCCCACAGCATGGGGGGGCTTGTCTCACGCCACTATATTGCTCAGTATCCAGACAATGTGGTTGGTCTGGTAACCCTTGCCACGCCCCATCATGGTTCTCCATTGGCTGACAGTTTTGGATGGATCGGTTTCTTCATTGGCGCCGGAGATGCTGTTGATAACCTGACCCCGGAGTATCTGGACGGGTTTAACCGGCGATTCCCGGTGCCGGATGCTGCCAATCCGCTTAATTGTAAAATTTATACGATTTCCGGCGATTCCGACGGTTACGATTCTTTTGGATGGGGGGGTGAGCTTTTTTTCGGGTGCCCGGTCCTGCGTCTGTTTTACTGGACGGAAAATGACGGAATCGTTCCGGTGCAGTCGACACTACTCGATGGCGCCGTTCACATAGGGGATTTTTCAGGCTACGATCATTATGATCTGGTGCGGGAACCGGACGTGGTGGTTAAAGCAGCGGAATATTTGCCCTAAGGCCCTATGGAATAATACTGCCCGAATAAATCACTTTTTCCATGTTCCCTTTTTTTATTCGCAGACCACCGTCTTTGGCCAGTCCCAGAATCACTGCTTCAAAAATATCCGTATTTGTTTGCCGGAGCATCACTTTTTTGCCGATCCATGCCATTTGCGTATCTATCATCCTGATAAATTCGTCCGGTGTTGCGGATTGAATCAGTTTTTCGAACAGGGATTTTCCTTTTTCCACCAGCGTCATCCATAAATATAGCGGCGACATTTCATATCCCTGATCCGAAAGATGGGTGGCCGGTACGGCAAATTCCTCCCGCATCAGGTGATCTTCCGGTGAATAATTCACATTAATACCTGTTCCCACAACAATATGATCTGCTCGCCTTTCCACCAGGATTCCGCCGAATTTTCGATTATTAACCAGCAAGTCGTTGGGCCATTTAATCCGTACCGGCACATTCAGGCTTTTGAAAACCTGGGTTAAAACAAATCCCACTATCAGGGAAATTAAACTGCTCCAGTCTGTTCCCAATGCCTCGTCAAATTCAGGTAATGGCCATAACCATGAGGCGTGGATATTTCCGGCAGGGGAAATCCATTGTCGTTTCCGCTGGCCACGGCCCGCAGTCTGTTCAACGGCAATTACCGAATCCCATATGTCGAACTGTCGGGTTTCAATAAAATGCCAGGCTACGTCCATGGTTGATGTACAATGCCCGCAGATAAAAACAGCCGGTCCCTTGCTGTATTGTTCCGGCTGCCATACCCATGTGTTTCCCGTATCATCAAAACGGGTTGCGTGGATTCTGTTCCAGGGGCCGAGCGTTTGAATATCCTTTTGCCAGAGCCGGTTGGCCAGAGCGATTGTTTCCGGACCAGCCGCTTGAAACAGGCCCTGCCTATCAAAATCAAGAATCAACATTTTGCATGTCATACCGGTTGTCTTTGTTATTTATTTTTTTTACTCCGTCCCATCCGTATCATCGGGTCGGGATGTATCTTTCTGGGACAGGTCTTTTTTTGTTCCAAGTATTCCGTCGGCAATCTTTCCGATTCCTTTATTGACCAATCGGATTGAATCATATACGCCTTCGGCTGTCCGATCATGAATTTTGCGCACGACTCTGGAGGGCGGGCCGGTGACCGGTGTGCTTTCCAGAATGCCGAAGGTAATATTAGAAATGGTTTTATGGACGTTTTCAACGATAGTGGAGCCTTTATCAACCACTTCTTCCGCCAGTTTTTGTTTTTCTAAAAATTCAATATGTTTATTTGTTCGTTCTTTTTTCTTTTGCAGCATGGATGATATGTCACGATACACCGCAAGCAGGCGTGTGAAATTCCGGGCCAGTCCGTTTATTGATATGATCATCAAAATCGAAATGATAAGCAGCAGTGCGCTTGTTAAGCTATTTAAAATCATAAATCATGGTATCCTTCCAAACAACTCATCTGCAACCGCTTGAAATGATTGATAAGTTATTTTTATCATATAGTGGTGATTCGTCACCATGAA
>JAOZOL010000412.1 GCA_029933295.1 Desulfobacterales bacterium
AATGAATTCAACTATCAAAACCAGTGCCGTGAACACCAGCATCAAAAAACTGATTACTAACAGTCATACCATGACCATCGCCACAGCCAGTGAAAATATCGCCTGGGCAGCGCCGGTCTATTATGTTAATATCGAAGAACGCTTTTATTTTTTTTCAAATCCTGAATCCAGGCATATCATGGAAGCATTTTCATCCGGTCAGGCTGCCGGCACGATCCATGCGCAAAGTTCATCCTGGGAAGAACTTTGCGGACTTCAGATGTCGGGAAAAATTTTGGAAGTTAAAGGTGCCTCAGAAGCATCGACAGCCATCCGGATGTATGTTTTAAAATTTCCGTTAATCAAATCATTTTTTTCAAGTGTAAAAAATTTAAATCTTAACAATTTTTTCAATAAATTTCATGCAAAACTCTATGGCTTTAATCCGGAATCGATATATTATATGGATAATTCCATTGCGTTCGGCCATCGGAAAGAAATCAGCAAGGACGTATTATTTATATGACTTATACATGTACCCGCGATCTGGTTAAAGACCTTGAACAAAACGGGCATCTTGTTCGAATCAGAACAGAAGTTGACCCAAACCTGGAAATGGCGGAAATTCACCGCCGGGTCTTTCAGGCCGGGGGGCCTGCGATTTTGTTTGAACAGGTCAAAGACAGCCCTTTTCCGGCGGTTTCAAATATCTATGGAACCCTTGCCCGGGCCGGATTTATTTTCAGAGAGACCTTAAGCCGTGTCAAAAAACTGATTGCGCTTAATGCCGATCCTTCTCTGTTTTTAAAATCACCCTTAACATATTTGAACCTGCCTATGACCTTGTGGCATATGCTGCCGAAAAAAGTCAAAACCGGGCCTGTGTTTTTCAATACAACGACCATTGACCGGCTTCCACGGATCAAATGCTGGCCTGGTGACGGTGGTGCATTTGTTCTGCTTCCGCAGGTTTATACCGAAGACCAGGCAAAGCCGGGAATCATGCGTTCAAACCTCGGTATGTACAGGATTCAGTTGTCTGGAAATAAATATCTTTTAAACAGAGAAATCGGGCTCCATTACCAGATCCGCAGAGATATCGGGGCGCACCATGCAACGGCCCTTGAAATGAATCAACCCCTGCGGGTGAGCGTATTTGTGGGCGGGCCACCGGCGCATACTTTTTCAGCCGTCATGCCCCTGCCCGAAGGGATGCCGGAGGTAACCTTTGCCGGCGGGCTGGCCGGTCGGCGTTTTCACTATGCCAGCCAAAACGGGTTTACCGTTTCAACAGATGCGGATTTCTGCATTACCGGCACGGTATTTCCCGGTGAAACAAAACCCGAGGGCCCGTTTGGAGATCATCTGGGTTACTACAGCCTTTCGCATCCGTTTCCGGTGATGCATGTTGACACGGTCTGTCATCGCCAAAATGCCATCTGGCCGTTTACAGTGGTGGGGAGGCCCCCCCAGGAAGACACGGTTTTCGGCAAATTAATCCATGAAATCACAGGGCCCATGGTGCCCAAATCCATTCCAGGGGTTGAAGCCATCCATGCCGTGGATGCCGCCGGGGTTCATCCGCTTCTGCTTGCCATAGGAAAAGAGAGGTATCTTCCCTATGGGGATCGAAAACCCCGCGAACTGCTTAAAATTTCAAATGCCCTGCTGGGATTTGGGGCATGTGCCCTGGCCAAATATTTGATGATCACCGCATTTGAAGACAATCCTGATTTGGATATTAATAATATCAAAGATTATTTCCAGCACGTTCTCAAACGCGTGGACTGGAAAACGGATCTGCATTTTCAGACCCAAACAACCATCGATACCCTGGATTATTCAGGAACCGGTTTAAATCAGGGCTCCAAAGTTATCATTGCGGCAGCCGGCCCTCAGAAACGTCAGCTCATGGTGTCTGTTCCAAATGATTTGTTGCTCCCGCAGGGGTTTAAACACCCCCAAATGGCAATGCCCGGCGTGGTGGCCATTGAAGCACCGCCTTTTTCAGATATTCAAACTGCCGGCACCGAAATTGAAGCACTTGTTCAGAAATTAAAGTCTTTGGATAAGCGGGATGAAATACCGCTGGTTGTTTTGGTTGATGACGCAGCGTTTGCCGCCAGAACGCTGAATAATTTTTTGTGGACCACATTTACCCGTTCCAATCCGTCCCATGATATTTACGGTGTTAACAGCTTTACAACGTTCAAACACTGGGGATGCGAATCGCCCTTGATTATTGACGCGCGGCTTAAATTCCATCATGCTCCTCCTCTTGTTGAAGACCCGAAAATAAAATCGCGCGTTGATGAAATGGGGAAAAGGGGCGGATGTCTGCATGGTATCATTTGAAGAATTATTTTCAGCGCGTGTATCGGCGGAAGAAGGCGAGGTCGCCCTGTGCGTCGGGCATGGGGCCAGAAGCGGGGTCAC
>JAOZOL010000413.1 GCA_029933295.1 Desulfobacterales bacterium
GTGCTGGCTGTCATGCCCGGCCATGATGGAAAAGATTTTTACCTGGTTCAATCGGTAAAGGAAAAGCTGGACCTGTCGCGGGTTGGTAAAGCGGCGTTCCTGCCGGATGAGGTCAGACAAGTGGGGAAGATGCCCCATGAACTTTTCCGGGCCTTTTTAGATTTCAACCGGGTATTTCCGGGAAGTGTCCTGGTTAATTTTTTAAACGGAGGAAAGAAACATGCTGCAATCTGAAAATTTCACCAACAATTTACAAAAGATTTCGCTTTTTCTGCAGGCCGCGCGGGTGGTGGTTGGCCATTCCCATGGAATCAATTCACCTGAAACCTTGGCCCTGGATCAAAGTTTGAGGTCATTATTGTATTTGCGGACTATTTTTGAGGAAAAGAAAGGGGAATGTCATGGTTAAAAAATCTGGATTCAGTAACGAGCAACATGAAATATATGGTTTTTTGTTGTGGATGATATCGAGAGTGTTGAATAATTTTTTCGTGGCGGTTGCAAACGCTTATGGGCGGACATCTCCGCCCAGCAAGGCGGCGGAAAAAGCGTTGGAAGGTGTTAACAACCTGCGGAGTGTTCTGGATAGGAGCAGCAAGCATTATTATGTGGCTGAATATAATATTCATCCGGACAGGATGCCTAAAAAAATCATGCCGGGAACCTTTGCGTCAGGGAAATATGGCATGGTGCCCCAGCACCGGAATACAGTGCGGCCCCGCTAATGAGGGTTTTTTGTATTTTGCCCGTGTTCGGTTTGTTGCTTCCTGGCCGGTATTAAAAAAGGGGGAGGCGGGTTTTAATTGGTTTCTTTGTGTGGTGCTTCACACTGTCCACCGGCCAGGCTTACGGAGCGCCACCAGGTTATTAGTTTTCCCGTTTATAGAGGGTTTCTCCCCGCTGCTCAACTTCCACCAGTCAACCCATATCAATGAAAGGAACCAAAAAAGAGGGCGAGAAAAATCCCTTTTAACAAAAAAATCACGATCCCGGCCAGGATCGCCGCCGGGATGGCGGCCAGCATCATTCGGGCCAGGAACAGGGAGAGGGGAATAAAATTGATATCGATGCCGGTAATCACTACCCGCTGATGGCTATCCCCCTTTTCAGCCGACAATAAAAACCCCTGGCCGGCGGCTCCAGGGTTGGCCGCCTTCATTTCCTCCGGGGACAGTTGGTGGCCACAAAACCCGCACTTGCCGTCATCAGTCAGAATCGCCCGGCCACATTCCGGGCAGAACCCGTCAGCGGTTTTCTTCTTTTCAGCCATGTTCTCTCTCTCCTTTCCATTCAGTTTTGTTATTGCTCGCGCTCAAGCACAGCCATATCACTATGCACTCTTTCCAGCAAGCGCTCAACGCTGTCTTCATTGATGCGGATGCCGCGCCGTTGACCGATTTTGACGGCCACCAGGTTCCCGGATCCAGGTGGTAGCCCTTGGAAACTGAAGCAGGGAATGATTATTGATTATGTGGCTGGCCCGAATCCGCCGAAAAATATAATGACACTAGATATAGTGGTTAAAGTGAGTTATATTATCAATATATTGGGTCTTGATTTTTTAGCCATTATAGACGATAGTTCCTTTAGGAGGCGTAAAAAATGGCCAAAACCACGCCAGGACAACTTATTTTAAGATGCTATGGTTACAATAATGGCAATCAATGGGTGGGGATCTGCGTTGATTTGGATATTGCCATCCAGGCAAATACTGAGACAGAACTCAAAAAGAAAATGGAAACAGCGGTCAGATCTTATATTGAGGTAGTTCTTAACACTAGCGACCGGGAATCAATTCCCGCCCTGTTGCGTCGCAAGGCACCTGCGTTATCAATCTTGAAGTTTCATCTTATAGGGGCCTTGATGGCTTTTAGTAGCCTCCGCCGTAAATTTTTCACCTTTGATGAGGCTCTTCCATTCCATCTGGCCAGTTCATGTTAAATGGGATTTAGGTACCCGGAATTAACACCTGCAAAAGTAAGAAAAATATTAACTAAAGCTGGCTTTAGCCGCGTCAGACAGGAAGGCAGCCATGAACAATGGGAAGGCTTCATAGGCGGAACGAGGCGGATAGTAACCGTTGATTCCTTGGGTAGCAGAAATGAAACCTACGGAATAAAATTAATAAAGTCAATGATCCGCCAGTCAGGATTCAGTAAGAAAGAGTTTTATAAGTTTTTGAAATAATCAATCCCCCGCCTCTCCTGGCGGGTTTTTTATTTTTATCTGATTTTGACCTTCTGATTATTAATAATTTTTCTTGAAAATAGCCTTAAGTAAAGAAAAAGTGTGGGGCAAAGTGTGGGGCAAAATAAAAAACGAAAAAAGCACTTACCGAAAAATCCGTGTAAGTGCTTGATTTTACTGGAGCCGATGAGCGGAGTTGAACCGCTGACCT
>JAOZOL010000414.1 GCA_029933295.1 Desulfobacterales bacterium
CCTGCAAGTGTTTGGTCAGAAAGGTCACCTAGGTCACCTGCCGCCTCACCATAGCCTTTAAGCATTCTTTTTGTAAACATAGCATCTGAGATATCACTAAATAGAATTGCCTTTATCGTCTTAGGTAACTGTGATAGGTAAGATTTAAGTTTAGATGGTTCTATCTGACCTACCTCTCCCATTGCTTTAAGCTTAGCTGTTATAGCTCTAACTTGTGATAGTTGCTTAAGAATTACTTCACCTTTATCACCAAATGAATCTT
The DNA here is from genome assembly GCA_029933295.1 of Desulfobacterales bacterium. GTDB lineage: Bacteria > Desulfobacterota > Desulfobacteria > Desulfobacterales > Desulfosalsimonadaceae > JAOZOL01. The sequence goes on from JAOZOL010000414.1 coordinate 263, forward strand.
TTATTAGTGCTCTACCATTCTCAGTATCCAAGAAAGGTGCTACAGCAGTATCAAAGCTATTAGCATTAATAGTTGGAGCATCCTGAGGATTTAGCTGTGGATTGATAACACCTTTATTAAGACGTTGCTCAACATAATGCTTTCTAAGTTTATCAACTTGCTCAGGACTAAAGTTCTCACTTAAACCTTTCATCTTAGTGTTGAAGATATCAGGACTAGTTTCCATCATGTCTTGAATTATCTCCATTTGTTTAGGTGTCTGCTCTGCTAGAACAGTTCCTAGCTCAGGATTGAAAACATCAACACCTGCATTCTTACCTCCCTTATAACCAAACGTATTAAACTTATCAGTACTAGTCTGCTTAGCTTGTTGGTATAGTGGGTCTAAAGCATCAAAGCCTGGTATTGCTTCTAACTGCTTTTCCAACTCTTTCTTTAGTTTCGCTAAGGCTGCACCTTGAGATTTATCACCTGTATTAACTGCACTACCCTTAAGAAACTTCTTGTTGTTAATCTTCTTAATCATCTCAATTAAATCAACAGCAGATAGGTTCTGTGCTGCTTCAGCAGCGTTACCTTTAAGTATAGCTGTCTCAGCATCTAGTTCATCAAGCTGTGTCTTAGTATGAGCCTTAAGAGTTTTTAAGTCTTTAGGGTTATCAACCAGTTTTTCTCTTATTGCAAAGTCACCTGCTAATGCATCTTTACGTTTCTGTATATCTTGAAGAGCAAAGTCATTAGTATCTGACTTTAACAACTTCTTTGAGAAGTTCTTTATTACATCAGGACTATCAAACAGAACATCATCAAGTGACTTGGATAGATTAGCTGTATCAATTGTCTCAGTGATATCTAACTTATCTGTAAATGCATTCCAGTTCTTTGTTTCAAGTCCTGACATTTCATCATATAGTTTTTGTGACCCCTCAGAAAACTCCTTAGTTACTTGTGATAAAGTTTGTGATGCTTTGTCTCCCATATCAGTTAATGTTTTAGAATACAAGTCATAAGCATCAGAACCCATTTGGTCCTGTTGTCTAGATACAATATCATCTATAACCTTATTGCCTGTCTTACCCTCAAATATAAGTTGAGAATTAACTCCCTTGTTATCCCTATAATATTCAAGTAATGCGATAGCATCTTCCTTCATTTTAGGGTCAGCAGATATCTTTGATATAACATCCATCTCTTTACGAGTCAGATTATTAAAAAGAAAGTCAGCTGCTTTAGCACCATAAACACCACCAAGCATACCAAATGCTTTTGCAGCACCTACTTCCTCTGATGGTTTTCCTTCACCCTCAGCTCTTGCACCTGCTAGACCACTTTCTATTGTCCCAGCAGCTACAGGCGTATCACTAACTCCACGAATACTAGTGTTTAAAGTTTCACGAGCGTTTAAAGCTTTGTGCCTATTCATTACATTCTTAGGCAGAGTAGCTCCACCACCAAACACTGTAAGTATATCAGGAGCAAATGATAGTGCTTCTGTAATGTAGGGCATTGAGCCTTTCTGTTTAAGGAACTCAGCTTCATAATCTCTAACCCACTGCTCACTATCAGCTATGTTCTTTTCTTTTGCTTTGTTTCTTGGTTGTTCTCTTTCAGGATAGTCACCAAACTCATAATCAAACCTAGGTAGTTTTATTTCATCATGGTCTACATAATCACTAACATTAGCCATAGTTTCAGACACTTTGTTACTAACCCATTCAGCACCTGCCAAAGCAAAATTAACATAAGGTCTAGGTATATCAGCTAATCTTCCTGGGTCTTGATAGACATTGTAGAGAAACTCTGCTGGACTATCAACATCAAGCATTCTTCTAGATATGTTACCACCTTTAACCAAACCAACTACTGTTTGGTCTAATGGGTCATGTAAGCCCTCCACACTAGTGCTTGAAGAGTAAGGTGCTCTAGTGATACCAAATGTATTTTTAGTTCCTGTATCTTCCTCAGAAGCTACAATACCCATATCCTCAGCTCTACTAGGTATAGCTGACTTAATATCACTAAAGTCTATACCTCTATTGCCATTATCCTTACTATCCTTCTCAGGAACTACTACATCAGTTGTTAAGCTATTAAAATCAATACTCATAACTACATTCCTTGATTAGTGTTTGCTGG
>JAOZOL010000081.1:0-2819 GCA_029933295.1 Desulfobacterales bacterium
TTCAGCACTTACTGGACAACGGTTTCTCAGCCGGCATTTAAGGTGACATATAATTACAGAGGCAATCCGAGCGCACCGCAGGAAGGTGCACCGGACGAAACCATTTTAGGCCTTGCCAAGCGCGATTCATATTGCGACCGGACCTGGGCCGATGCGTCCGCCACCTTAAACACGACAACCAACACGCTAACAAAGTCGGGTGAAACACAAAACGGCCCGCCGAAAACATATACCGAATATGTTCTGGGCGGGACAACAAAGCCCCTGGCCATTGCCCTGGCGTCTTTTACGGCAGAGCCGGATAAAAACAACAAATGCATTATTATCTCATGGGAAACCGCCACGGAAATCGATACTGTGGGTTTTTATCTCTGGAAAAGCGACTGCAAAGACGGTGTTTATACCTTAATCGCCGACAGCTTCCGGCAGTCTGAAGCAACAGCCGAAACCCAGGGGGCAAAATATTCCTATACCGACTGTACCGTTGATCTGGAAGATTCAAATTCATACTATTACAAGCTTGAAGAAATCGATTTTGACAACACCAAAAATAATCCGTTTTACGGACCCGTGGGTCCGGTGTCGGAAACCGAAAGCGCCACGCAATTATCATCTGTTAAAAATAAATCAAAAGATGACAGCGGGTGTTTTATTTCCACGATATTTGAAACTGGAAAATAATGAAGGGGGAGCCAGTGTCCTTTTTGGAAGGTCGGCCTTCGTGCCGACCTTTTTTTGAGGACATACGCTTTGTTCTTCCCCTATAAAAACTTCCCAGCAGGGCAAGGCCTCTTCACTTACACTGTTGATTTAATGATATCTCCAGTTAATTTAAAATAGCCCTGCCTTTTATATAATATTTTGAGATTATAATAGAAAATTGTTATGATATTTTTCGATTATAATCAGGAAAGTAATAAAATGACCCCCGTATTCTAATTCTATACGAAGGTATAAATAAAAACATGGTTAAAATCAGACGACCACGTAAAAACAAAAAGGAGGTTTTTATCTCGACCTTAAACATTTTTTTACGCCATTTGCTTTCAATTATCTGCCTGTTTCTCTTAACCGGAATCCTGCTTGCTGAAAATACAGCGAAGGCATCAACCGACCCGCGTCCCCATCGGGGCGGCATGAAAATTGAGATTATTAATAACAGCGGTATATATCGGCTGACGGGAAATGATTTTACGGATGCAAATGTAAAAATTGCATCCATTGATCCGGATACGTTCCGCATGTTTCATAAAGATTCGGAAATACGGATTTATGTCGTGGCCGGTGGTGACAACAGCTTTGATGCCGATGATTTTATCGAATTTTATGCAAAAGGAATTGACAATCGCTATACCGGCACAGATGTTTACTGGCTTTATTGGGGAAGCACAATTTCAGGCATCCGAATACCATCGGTTGATGTCGCTGTTACCGGTTCTCTTACGCAAATAACTTCATTTCAGGAGCAGGTTTTTGTTGAAGAAAACCATGCCATGTGGTCTGACACCCCGGGCGCACCGGATACAGACTATTGGTTCTGGAAAAAATTTACCGCACCGGAAACCGCCACATACAGTTTTGATCTGCCTTCTTGCGTACACAATACTTCTGACGCTTCAATAACTGTTTATTTTCAGGGGCGTTCCGATGATTCGACCACTGATCATCATGCGATCATTGCCTTAAACAACCAGACCATCGATGATGAAATCTGGTCAGGCAACCATGCCTTTGTCCAAACCATGTCTGTTGCGCAAAATTTGTTGCAAAACAGCTCAAACACGTTACGCATTGAATTAAAAAAAGGCGGGGCAGCGGCGGATGTTATCTATTTTAACCGGATAGGGATCAAATATCAGCGATGGCTGAAAGCCGTTGATAATCAATTGAAATTTACCTTGCGTCAAAATGATCCGGTTCATGCGGCGGTTTCAGGGTTTGGCAGCCAACATATTAAAATTTATGATATTACCGATCCTGACAGCGTAAAAAAATTGTCAGGAATTGATATTCAATCAGACCAGTCTCAATACACGGCTACATTTGCGCATTCAAACGGGGAAAAAACATATCTGGCCTTTACACCGGATGCGGTCAACACGCCGGACCGGATCGCATACAAAAAACCGGCTGATTTAAAAACCGTGTCAAACAGCGCGGATTATATCCTGATCACTGCTGATGAATTTACGCCCTTGCTGGAAAATCTCTGTGAGCTGAGGCGCCGGCAGGGAATGCGGGTTAAAATGGTAGATATTGAAGATATCTATGATGAATTTACCTTCGGCATTTTTGATCCGGAAGCAATTAGGCTATTTTTACAATATGCTTATCATAACTGGGAACCACCTGCGCCCCGATACGTTCTGCTGGCCGGTGACGCCAATCTTGATTACAGGGATTATTATGGAACCGGAAAACAAAATATTGTTCCCGTGTATCTGGATAAAACTTCTGAACTCGGCCTGACCCCATCGGATAACCACTATGGATGTGTGGATGGAAATGATCCTGTACCGGAATTATACATCGGCAGGGTTCCCGGAGATTCTTCCAATACCATTTCAGATATCGTAAATAAGCTGATCTTATATGAATCTACCCGTCATAATGAGCCACAAAGCGTGCTGTTTGTGGCTGATGATGAGGAAATCGCATTTGAGGAGATAAATGACAACCTGGCGACCTACCTGCCGCCATATTTTACTGCTGAAAAAGTGTATACACGGCAGTACACACATTTAACCGATTCGACAAATGATATTTTAACCTATATTGATGACGGCATGCTCATTACCAATTTTATGGGGCACGGTGAT
>JAOZOL010000081.1:2919-9263 GCA_029933295.1 Desulfobacterales bacterium
TATTGCCACCCAATCCAAAATCGATGCATATTATTCCGGCGCATCAGATAAGGTTTTAATTTCACTCAATTTAATCGGAGATCCGGCAACACGCCTTGCCATTAACAGGGATGCTTCCGATCTGGCAGTCATCCACACGATTACTTCAGATTCCGGTGCCGGCGGCAGCATTTTTCCTGCCGGCGAAGTCCTTGCCTTTGATGATTCAAGCAAAACTTTTACCATCACTCCATCGGCGGGATATAAAATTTTAAGTGTTTCCGTGGACGGCGGTTCGAAAGGAATAATATCCGAATATACATTTGATCATATTTCGACAGATCATACCATTGCCGTCATTTTTGAATCCAAAACCAAACCTGATTCAGGCGGCGGTGGAGGCGGGGGTGGGGGATGTTTTGTTTCCTCTATAAGCGATTGATGCATGTTTGCCCTTAAAGACTACGAAATTATACACGAAAAATCCCCCAAAGACGGAGTAAAAATTTATTCCGCAAGGCATGTCCATTCTTCCAGCCGGGTAAATATTTATTTTTTACCTGTTGCCGAACACGCCAAAGCCATTGCTGAAACGATTTATCAGGCTTACCTGCCATTACAAAAACTGACATCACCCCATGTGGCCAGGGTGTATTCCATTAAAAAAATATCAGATGCAGCCACATCCGGCATCGCATTTATCGTTGAAGAAGTTGAAGGCATCCTTTTAAAAAAATATCTGATAAAGCACCACCCCATGGCGGTGGAAAAATTTATACATATTGCCATACAGCTTGTTGCGGCGGTTAATGATTTTCATAAGGCCGGACTGATCCACGGTGGATTGACCCCCAAAACAATCATTATTGATCCGGAACCCGGCCACGTGTGTATCAATGACTTTGCATTCGAGTTAATTCCGGTTAACGCCTTGGTATCATTAGATAATAAAGATAAAGACCCCATCAACCTGCTGGAAGAATATTTGCCATATATTTCACCAGAGCAGACAGGCCGAATGAATCGGGATGTGGATTTTCGAACAGATTTTTACTCTCTCGGCATTATATTCTATGAACTCCTGACCGGAATTCTTCCCTTTACCGGCAAACGCCCCATGGAATTAATCCACGCGCATATGGCGCGAAACCCCATCCAGCCATCCGTAATACGGGAAGAAATCGGTGGCCCCCTGTCGGAAATTATCACAAAACTTCTATCCAAGTCCCCCGAAAACCGATATCAGAGTGCTTTTGGGTTAAAATCCGACCTGCTTTTGTGTCTTGAAAAAGATACTTCCGGCAGTCGTAAGGCGCCCTTTCAACCGGCGTGCCATGATATTTCAGAACGATTTCGTTTAACGGACAGAATGTACGGCAGAGAAATTGAAATGGCCATGCTGGTGGATGAGTTTGACCGGGTAAGCAGAAATAGACTCGGTATTACAATGATCGCCGGATATTCCGGAGTCGGCAAATCACGTCTGGTGGCGGAAATTCAAAATTATATCGTCAATAAGGGTGGAGATTTTATATCCGGAAAATATGAACAATTTTCCCAGGATATCCCGTACAGCGGTCTTCTCCAGGCGTTCGGGGAGATCATTAAACAAATCCTCACCGAATCAACAGCACATATTGACAAGTGGCGGCAAAATCTGACATCAGCGCTCGGTGCAAATGCCCAGGTGATTATTGATGTGATTCCTGAAGTTGAATTGATTATCGGAAAACAACCGCCTGTGTTGAAATTATCACCAGCAGAAGCCCAAAACCGTTTTCAGATGGTGTTTGAAAAATTTCTTCAGGTATTTGCCACCACAGAACACCCCCTGACCCTGTTTATCGATAACATGCAATGGGCGGATCCCGCCAGTTTGCAGCTCATGGAAGCATTTTTCACCGGCACCAAAACTCAAAATTTTTATTTTATCGGCGCATATCGCAATAATGAAATCAGTGACTCCCATCCCCTGTTTGCCTCATTGAAATCGATTAAGAATAAAGGTGTACCCCTTCAAACCATTACATTAAAACCCATCAGCGAAACCCATTTGTGCCATCTGATTTCAGATACTCTTCAGGAAAATATTGATCATGTAAAATTGCTGGCACAGATTATTCATAACAAAACCCGGGGCAACCCCTTTTTTATCAGACAATTTCTGGAAACATTAAATGAGGACGGATTTCTTTCATACGACTATGAAAATGGCCGATGGCAATGGGACATTGAAAAAATAACCACCCAAAGCATCACCGACAATGTGGTGGATTTTATGTCGGCCAAGGTTTTAAAACTTTCTGATAATTCTCAACAGATACTGCAACTGGCATCCTGTATCGGCAACCCGTTTGATTTATCGCTTCTGGCCATGGTTGCTGAAAAACCACCCACTGAAATTGTTGGCGATTTAAGGGAAGCCATAGGGCTTGGCCTTGTCCGGGCAAAGAGTAATCCCCTTCGCCATATGAATAAATTGTCATACGATATTCATGAATCCTATCAGTTTGAAACGCAATTAAATCCGGCTGAAACACAATTAAATCAAGCAGATGATATTTCTTTTGAATTCCTGCACGATAAAATCATGCAGGCGGTTTATGCGTTTATTCCTGCTGAGCAAAAAAACAAACTTCATCTTCAAATCGGAAAACTGATTTTAAAAAATACAGACCCGGCGGATCTTGGCAGTCGTATTTTTTCCATTGTCAGTCATTTTAATCATGGAAAACATCTGTTGACAAAAAAAGCCGATCAAGCACAGCTTGCCCGGCTCAATCTTGTTGCCGGGAAAAAAGCAAAGGATGCAGCCGCCCATGCTCAGGCTCTCAATTACCTGAAAACAGGGGAAAAACTTCTGCCTAAAAATTCGTGGAATGATCATTATGAGCTGACATTTGATATAAAAAAACACCATATGGAGTGTGCATATCTGCTGCATCATTTTGACATGGCTGAAAATCTGTTTCAGGTTTTGCTGGACCGGGTCGCATCTGATGAAGACAAGGCCATGATTTATAACCAAAAAATGATTATGCTGGCAGGACTTGCCAAACATGAGGATGCATTGAAAATCGGCGCAACAGGGTTGCGGCTTCTGGGCGTGAAACTGCCGAAAAGGGCTGGAAAACTGGATGTATTAAACACCATTTTTGCCTTAAAGGTTAGACTATACCATAAAAATATCGATACGTTACTCGAATTGACGGAAATAACGGATTCCCGCCTTTTATTGATTTTAAAAATGATGACAAACGTCAGCCTGTCTGCGTATTTCTGCCAGCCTTATCTGGCTTCCTATCTGGCACTTAATATTTTCAAAATGACCCTTAAACACGGAAATTCAGATGTTTCTCCCTTTGCATATGTTATTTACGGCTCCGCCCTGTGCGCCATATTCAAGGATTATGAAACCGGCCATAAATTCGGAAATCTGGCCCTAAGGGCAAATGACAGATTCGGCGGTCCCGGAATGACGGCCAAGGTATTGTTATATTATGGAAATGCCATTAATATATGGCACAACCATATGCGCCGGGGCATCGATTCAACTCATACCGGAATAAAATCCGCCCTTGAAACCGGTGATTTTAATTATGCCATATATCATATTCAAATGCTCCTTGTATTCATGTTAGCCGCAGGGAAACCGCTGGATGAAATTGCCGAGGAATGCGATCGATATTATGAATTTGTGGAACAGTCCCAGGATATCGGCGCATTGAACTATCTGATATCCGTCAGGCAATTTATTAAATGCCTCATAGGGATGACATATGACCAATTCAGCTTAGATGATGACCATTTCGATGAAATTCAACATATTGAAAATATGGAAAAAGATGATATCAAAATCATCTTGTGCCGGCATTATCTCATTAAAATGCGCCTCCTTTATATTATGGGCGATTTTGACGGTGCGTTGATTGCTGCAAATAAATGCGCTGCTTTAAAGCATTACCATATGGGGACCATTATCATCCCTGAATATTATTTTTACCATTGTCTGGTGTTAGCTGCGATTTATCCTTCAGTCTCAAAACCAAGACAAATTTTTTACCGCAAACGGATCAAAACCTTTTGCCGCCGTTTAAATCAACTGGCGTCACAATGCCCTGAAAATTTTGAAGATAAATATTTACTGACTGAAGCTGAATACGCAAGAATCACCGGCCATGACCAACGGGCGCTCACGTTTTACCATCGGGCCATTAAGTGTGCCAAAGCCGGCGGCTTTACGCAAAACAACGCCATTGCCAATGAAGCAGCCGCAAAGTTTTATATTTCCAAAGGGTTTGATGATATCGCAAAACCATTCATGACCCGTGCCCGGCAAAGTTATCAACACTGGGGCGCTGCAACCAAAGTCGATCTGCTCGAAAAACACTTTTCAACCTTTCTGACGGCCGATGCAAACTTAAAGTCTCTGCCTGGCAAACAGCATCTGGACTATAACACCATTGTCAATGCATTGCAGATGATCTCAACTGAAATCATTTTAGAAGATCTGCTGAAAAACCTGATGAAAATCGTGCTGGAAAATGCTGGTGCCAGAAAAGTGCAATTTTTAACAATCAAATCCAACCAGATGTTTTTAGAAGCACAGCTAAATATTGATTATGAAGACACAATCATTTATAAATCCTTGCCGGCTGAAAACCGCATGGATCTGTTTCTTCCGGTTTTAAATTATGTCAAACGCACCAGGACGTATATGGCGTTAGATGATGCCGGCAGCGAGGGAGATTTTACCCGGCATGCTTATGTGTTGAAATATCAGCCGAAATCGGTTTTATGCCTGCCGGTGTTGCGTCATTCTCAACTGGTTGCCCTTTTATATCTTGAAAACAATATTACCCCGGCTGTCTTTACGCCGGATCGGATTAAAGTGTTGATTTTATTGGCATCCCAGGCAGCTATTTCACTCGAAAACGCCCGGCTGTATGAAAATGTGATTAAAAATGAAAAAGAACTTCGGAAAATGTCAGCTAAACGCGAAGACGAATCTTTACGGTATCAGGCTCAATTGCGGTCGTTATCGTCTGAATTATCATTAACGGAAGAGCGGGAACGACGACGGATTGCCACAGACCTTCATGACCGGATCGGACATGCCCTGGCAAACGCTTCAATGAAACTCCGCGTGATCAAAACCACCATGGATTCTTCAAAAGCATCCACGCAGATTGATGATATTCATCTGCTCATTGATCAGTCCATCGCCGACACCCAGACCTTGACTTTTGAATTAAGCCCCCCCATACTTTATGATCTGGGGCTTGAAGCAGCCCTTGACTGGCTGGCTGAGCAGACCCAAAAGCAGCATGACATTGAAGTTGAATTTATTGACGATTACGCTCATAAACCGATCGAAGAAAGTTTGCGCATACTTTTGTTTCAGGCCACACGGGAATTGATGTTCAACCTTGTCAAGCATGCCCGCGCCACCTGCGCCAGTATTTCAATATCAAAAGAAGACGCCTTTGTCCGAATTGAGATCAAAGACAACGGGGTTGGATTTGAGGCCACAAAAAAGGATACAGGAATCAAAAAAGGAGGATTCGGGCTTTTTTCCATACGGGAACGATTTAAGCATCTGGGCGGAAGTGTGGAGGTAAAATCCGATCCGGAAACCGGATCATGTGTTACTATAATCTCACCCATGACGGTAACTAAACCCTCAGAACAGGAAACCATCCATGACAATACGAATTATACTCGCAGATGATCACAAGATTACCAGGGACGGTTTAAAAGCACTGCTTGAAAATCAGAAGAACATGACCGTTGTCGGTGAAGCTGAAAATGGCCGAAAAGCCGTCCGCCTGGCGATGGAACTCCAGCCGGATGTCGTTGTTATGGATATTAACATGCCGGAATTAAATGGAATAGAAGCAACAAGGCAAATTAAAGCAGAACTTCCGGAAGCAAAGATCATTGCCCTTTCCATGTATTCGGACAAACGGTATGTGGTGGGAATGCTAAAAGCCGGCGTTTCCGGATATCTTTTAAAAAACTGCGCCTTTGACGAACTTGTTTCAGCTATTTCAGCGGTTGTGAAAAATCAGAACTACATGAGTCCGAAAATTGCTGACACGGTCATGAAAGGATATGCGAATATTCTGGAAAGCGATGACACATCCCCCGCCTCCCAGTTAACGGCCAGGGAACGCGAGGTCTTGCAGTTAATCGCGGAAGGTTTAAAGACAAAAGACATTGCCACCCGAATCCATGTCAGCATCAAAACCGTTGAAACCCACCGTCAGCAGATGATGCGGAAATTAAACGCCAAAAGTGTTGCAGAATTAACCAAAATCGCCTTAAGGGAAGGGTTGACATCCCTGGATACATAGGAAGAAGGT
>JAOZOL010000415.1:0-2091 GCA_029933295.1 Desulfobacterales bacterium
CCAGGGCCAGATCACGGAAATACCGCTTCCGGCAGCCGCTTTCCGGCAGGTCACCGCCCTCAGGAACGTCCGTTTCCCTGCATCCCGGCAATTTCATCAGGCCTCCTTCTCCTTTCTGCGCTCAACCTCAAGCGTTTTTTGCCACTAGTCCCACACAACCGGTTTTCTTTTCACCATTTTTTCAAAAAAAATCGGATTGCGATATTTTTCCAAGCCGTTTTCACTTCCACTGCATTTCCAATCCATCAACTATTAGATCCAGGAAACTAACGTTGGAGAATTTCTGGAAATGAATGATTTCCAGCAGTAGATGTAATAATCATTATGCGCTTTGAACCAGCTCTGTTAACCTCGACCATGGTAATCCTTCTCTGCTGCTATTAATGTAGAAGTGAAGCTCCACCGGCAGAGCCGGTGGCTTCGTGAGGGCCCCTGGAAGGGGCCATTGTTTATTCGAACTCTGGCAAGTTTGGCTGACGCTTATCAGAAAATTCCTGATGGCGAATATAGGCACGTATAATTTTCTCGTTGCGCCCTACGGTGCTCACAAAATAGCCCCGAATCCAAAAATGTTTACCAGAATTCTTCGCACGACTGAACTCCTGGTGTAAACGTATGGCACTCTTGCCTTTCAAAAAACCGATAACGCTGGACACGCTGTACTTCGGTGGGATCCCTAAACATGAATGAACATGATCTCTCTGCGCATGTCCTTCGATTAGCTCAATACCTTTTTGCCGACACAGTTCATGGATAATCTCACCTAAACGGCGGCGAATTTTACCATACAATCTCTTGCGACGATATTTCGGACACCAAATGACATGATACTTACATTCCCACTTTACATGTGATAAACTCTGATATTCTGTCATGATACCTCCTACTTGAGACTACCCTTACCAGGGACCCTCAAGTTAGGAGGTATCATATCTCGTCTGATCGGCAAAGCCTTCTAGGATCGCACCAGCAGAGCTGGTGGTTTAATGTTTTCAATTAACAACTGCATCAAACATAAAAAAAAGCGTTCGTTTTCCACGAACGCCAGATGGCAATATCGATCCATTTCAGCATTACCAGCAGATTTTTTATTACAACAATTTTCTGATCACCAAACCAAACCTCTCCGCTTGTTCCAAGGAAACACCATCCATGTCCAGGGCGCTCAGGACCCATAATTCCCGGTTCCGGCAACGATCCTCAGCCTGAGGACAGGCACCGGCTTTCCATGACAGGTGCGGTACAATTCCAGGGAAACCATGACTGTCCAGCCGCCGGTGCAGCGCCTCCACCACCGGCCCGCAACGCAGGGGAATACCTCTCTCCCGAACCCGGGCAACCAGTTGTTCCCTGCCGTCAGAACCGCTGTAAGTCAGCGGTATTCCATAAGGAGCCGGTTGAACTCCCGGCAGGTTTTGAGGGAAAACGAGTCGATCACATTTTCCCAGGCCGGCAGCAAAAGCCTCCCGCACTGCCCGCCGATGATCAAAGCGTGATTCGATCTCTGCCAGTGAACCGAGAGCCAGCAGGGCGGCCAACGGATGCAGCCGGTAATTGAGGGCAAAACCTTCCCGCCCCCCATTACCTTCGATTCGGCGGACCCGCTCATGGTGCTGGGAAAAACGCACGGCTTTTCGGTACAAGGCATCATCGTTGGTAACCATAATCCCACCCTCTCCCGCAAACACCAGTTTTCCCCGGCTCAGGGAATAACACGTGGCCGTTGCCCGGGCAGCCAGCGAACCACCGTCCAGCTTCGCCCCCAGGGCATGGGCGCCATCGGCAATCAGCGTCAGCTGATGCTGGTCAGCAATTTCATGCAACTCACAAAGATCGGCTGGCTGGCCGAAAAGATGGACTGTCAGGATCGCTCGAGTTCGGCTGCTGATCCGTGACTTGACGGACACCGGATCCAGGTTGCAGGTACCGGGATCAATGTCGGCAAAAACCGGCGTGGCACCGCAAAACAGCACCGGAGAAACACTTTGTGCCCAGGAATAAGAAGTAACAATAACCTCGTCTCCGGCTCTGATTCCGGCAGCCAGCAGAGCCACGTGCAAGGCAGCCGTTCCGCTGGATAACGCCAGGGCG
>JAOZOL010000415.1:2101-2376 GCA_029933295.1 Desulfobacterales bacterium
GTAACCCACTCCGCACATTTTGGCAAACTGTCTTTCCAATTCAGCCACCGGACCACAGCCTTCGAGATCGCTCGCCAGCGACGGATCAAAGCGGCAGGCATCCAGGATATCCTCCAATTTTCTGACCTGGAATTTACTGAAACAACCAGCCTGCTGGCCTCTCAAGCCGTTTTTAATTCCCATACACAGGTTTCCTTTCAGTTCAGGTTACGGGCTCTCATCAAATTTTGGAACCTTACTGACGCAAAGAAAAAAAATAAATAATTCAAGTGAAG
>JAOZOL010000416.1 GCA_029933295.1 Desulfobacterales bacterium
TAATAAGTGAACCGAAAAAAGGATCAACCTTTGAGATATACTTTCCAATTATTGAAGATAAATCTTCGGAGCAGACCACAAAAACAGGAAAGACTTTCAGGAAAGGGGAAGAACACATTTTATTTGTTGAGGATGAACTTCCTATCGCTAATCTTTATAAAGAATTTTTGAATTCCTGTGGATATACAGTAACCATATCAAATAGCGGCATGAAAGCATTTGAAATTTTTTGTGATTCTCCTAATAAATTCGATATGGTGATCACAGACAAAGGTATGCCTGGAATGGATGGAATACAACTGACTCAAAATCTTTTGAAAGTTAGGCCTGATCTTCCTGTTATTCTTTTGACAGGTTATGGTGATTTAATTAATGATGATAAAATCAGGAAAGTTGGTTTCCGTGATATTTTTACAAAACCAGCTGATTTTAATGAAATAAGCAATGCTTTGCGGCATATTTTTGATGAGCAAATAGTAAATCAAAAAGGGGGGTGTTGGCGTTTGTGAACTTTGAAATTATTTGCTATCCGGTCACGCATGCGATAAACTCAACCTTCAAAGCGATCTGAGCGAAGAGACGTCATAATCTTTAGACATTTTAAACGTTAAATCTATTGTTGTGAGGTGAAACATGATCATTGATATGCATTACCATTTGGATGAAAACATGGAACCCATGGATCGGCTGATTGCTCAAATGGATAAATTCCATATTGACAGGATTGCCCTGGTTTCACAAATGGTGGAACCTTTTCATGTGGAGGGCGTTGCGGAAAAACTTTCCAATTTTGTAAGGACGTTGCTCACCGGCTTCTGGTACCGATTGGGCCTGCTTGCATATGAAAGCACGGTCACTAAAAGTGGAAAGTTCTCCATCCTTGGAAAAACTTACAATATCGATCAACTGCCTGATAATAAAACGGTGGCTGCTGCTGTTGCGGCGCATCCGGACCGGTTTTACGGCTGGTTTTTTATCAACCCGTCCAAAGAAGATGCTGTTGCTGAATTGGAAAAGGGCTTTGAAACAAAAGGATGGGTGGGGGTTAAATGCCACCCGTTCTGGCATCGATATCCGGTTCGCCTGCTGGATGACGCAGCTGCATTTTGTGTTAAAAAAGGAGTGCCGCTTTTGATTCACATCGGCGGCAAAAAGGATAACGGAGATTTCCGGCATCTTCCGGATCGGCATCCAAAACTTAACATTATTTACGCCCATGCCGGGGTTCCCCATTACAGACGATTCTGGGAGTATGCAAAAACCAAAAAGAATGTTTTTACCGATCTTTCAAGCCCATACCTTAATGTCCCCCTCCGTCTGGCGGCTATGAAAGCCATGGGGCCTGAAAAATGCCTCTATGGGACGGACGGCCCCTTTGGTTATCCGGCGGATGACGGTATTTACGATCACGGTGCGATCATGGAAGAAATCAACCAATTTCCTATTTCAACAAAAGAAAAAGAAGGGATTTTAGGGCAAAATTTTGCCGAGATCGTGGGCATATAAGGTTGAAACATTGTAAAAAAATATCCATCAGGAGCCACTCACATGGCTTCGGATGGATATATAGTCGATATTATATCAAATCTATCGATTTTAAGATTTTTAATATCGAATCAGTAAAAGTTTTTGGGTTTAATTTTATTTTGCAGCCTTTCGGGCTTCAGCCAGCCAGCCGTTCCATTTATCTTGGTTTTTGGCGATCCACTTATTCACATGCTTTTCAATATATCGCTGGGATTTCTGTCCCTCATTCATTTTTGTGTTCTGTTCGTTGATATCAAGCAGCGGCAGCGTAAAAAGTTCAAAAAACTTTCTGGCAGCAGGATTTTTTGCCAAAAATTTCTTATTGGCTACGATCCGGATGTCGGATACGACGAATCCGAGTTTGATCGGGTCTGTCACTGCGCCCTTGACACCGGACACTGTCATCCGGTCAACGGCTGATTTTTGGGCGTCACTGGGGATAATTTTTGGTACATTGATCCACATCACATCCTTGCCGGGTTTAAACTTGAAAACCGTCCAGTTGGGTGTCCATGTATAAAAGAAAACCGGTTCCCCGTTTTTGTAACTGCCGAGAGCGGAAGCCATACCGGCTTCATAGGATGCTTTGACTGGATTGATATGATCGGCCAGGTCATAGACTTTCATATGATACGCTATCGCTTTCTCACACCCCCAGCCCGGCGGACAGGCCGTCAGATCGGCCTTGCCGTCACCGTTTTTATCAAAGGCTTTTTTCACTTCAGGTCGTTTGAAATCATCCAATGATTTAATATTAAACTTTTCCACTTCTTTTTTGGACACCAGATACCCCTGGAGACCGCCGGCTTTGGCAACATAACC
>JAOZOL010000082.1 GCA_029933295.1 Desulfobacterales bacterium
GCCGTAGCCGGATAATGAATTTTCACCCATAATTCTTTGACAGATACCAAACCCTTTTCGCTCCCAGTAGAAAAAATAAAAATTTAACTCAGGAGAAAAATATGCAGACCTATGATGTCATTGTCATCGGCGCGGGTAATGCCGGTCTGACGGCCGCGGCCACGTTGTCTCAAAAAGGATTGAATGTTCTGCTGCTGGAACGGCATAACATCCCAGGGGGGAGCGCCACCAGCTTTTGCCGGGGACGCTTTGAATTTGAAGTAGCGCTTCATCAGCTTTCCGGTATCGGGACCCCTGAAAAACCGGGGCCCCTGCGATCAACCCTGGATCAGCTCGGAGTGATGGGAGACCTTGAATTCGTCCCCATGACGGATCTCTACCGGGTGGTGATCGCGGACAAGATTGATATCACCCTTAAGCCTGATCTCCCGCAGGTCATCGCGGAACTCCAGCACCATTTCCCCCATGAAAAAAACGGCATCAAGGATTTTTTCGATCTGCTGTACAATTTTTTCCTTCAGGTCATAAACGTCTTTTATCTCAAAGACCCGGAAACCAGCCGTGAAAAATACCCCCTTTATTTCCAGTATGCCTTAAAAAATACAGAAGAAGTAATGGCACAGTTTATATCAGACCCTTTGCTTCAGATGGTTTTATCTCCTTATGCGACTTACGTCGGTGTGGGGCCTTCTAAAATGGCATTTGCAGACCTGGCGGCCATGTTTTTTTCTTACATCGAATTTTTACCGTTTCATCTTAAAGGCGGTTCCCAGGCGCTTTCAAACGCCCTGGCCGATAAAATCATTCAAAACAACGGAACCATCCATTACAATTGCGGGGTGAAACAGATTCTTGTTGAAAACGGTGCGGTGCAGGGTGTTATCACTGAAACAGGAGAAAAGATCGAAACTCATCATATAATTTCAAACGCATCCAAATTCAGCACCTACGTGGAACTTATCGATGACATCCATGTGCCAGATACCGTAACTGACGAGCTGCGACAGTGTTCTCACAGTCCGTCAGCGTTTACCCTGTATCTGGGCCTTGATTGTGAACCGGCACAAGTCGGAATAACCGAATCCAGTAATTTTCTGTTATCCGGAACCCATATGAAAACCTCGTTTGCCCGTATGAGAGATCTGGATATTGACAAACGAGACGGCATGATGCTTTCCTGCTATAACCTCATTGATCCGGGGTTTTCACCCCCCGGAACCTGCCAGGTGGCACTCGTTACGCTAAAATACGGTGAGCCATGGCTGAAAGTTCCGCCCGGCCAATATGCATCTGAAAAATATCGAGTGGCCGACAACATGCTGGCTGCTGCGGAAACTTATTTTCCCGGTTTGCGAGACCATATTGAAGAAATCGAGATTGCCACCCCCTTAACCCACATGCGTTACCTTGGGACCCCCACCGGGTCCATCTATGGGTTTGAAAATTTCTTAAAAGATTCAGAGCTGTTTATTCCCAACCAGGCGCATATTAAGGGACTTTATTGTGCGGGAGGCTCGGTGGGGTTGTGCGGATTCCAGCCCACACTTGATTCCGGGGTGCAGACAGCCAGAATGCTGCTTAGCGAAAAAGCTGCTTAAAAAAGGAGAAATCACATGCGACAGAACATCATCAAACAGCTTGACGGATATGATGAGGTGCTCAGGGAAATCGAAACCTCCCGCAGATACAATATCGACGTAACAGCGGATAAAGGAGAAGCTGCTTCCTATATTAACAGGCTTCATCCGGAAAAGCTTGATCTGAAAATAAACCGGATCATCGATCAAACGCCATCCACCAAAACCCTGCGTCTGATTCCAGTAAATCAGAATCTGCCGCCATTTCAGGCCGGTCAATATATAACGATCTACCTTGAAACAGACGGCATCCGGACCGGACGGCCGTACAGCATTTCATCTGCTCCCAACCAGACCGGCTATTACGATATAACAGTTCGTCGAATGCCAAACGGACTGGCGTCCAATTATCTGCTTGATGCGGTTAAACCGGGGGATTTGCTCCAAAGCTCCGGGCCGAATGGTCATTTTGTTTATAATCCCATTATTTTTGACAAGACGCTGGTTTTCATTGCAGGTGGAAGCGGTATCACCCCGTTTATGAGCATGATCCGGGAAATCACGGATCGCGGACTCGACCGCGACGTTTATCTGTTTTATGGGAATAAATCTTTAAATAATATTATCTTTCATGAAGAATTAACCGGATTGTCTTGTCAGTTTGAAAATATCCATTATATACCGGTGATCGAAAATCCCGATTCAGGTTATGGGGGCATAAGCGGATTTATCACCGGAGATATTATTAAAAATAGAATCAAGGATATTAGAAATAAAACGTTCATGTTGTGCGGTCCCCCGGCATTGTATTCGTTTTGCATGGCCGAACTTGAAAAAATCGGTGTGCCGTCAAAAAAAATAAAACAGGAGATTTACGGAGAACCGGTCAACATCTGGCAATCACCCGGATGGCCTGAAAATGTAAATCCAGATGATGTGTTTACCGTAACAATCAAAGGCGGCGGCAGCTTCGCTGCCAGGGCCGGCGACTCCCTGCTCACTTCCCTTGAAAAATTCGGAATCATTCAGCCGTTTCTCTGCCGCTCCGGAGAATGCAGCCTGTGCCGGACCAAAATCATTTCCGGCAAAGTATATCAACCTCCCGAATCGCTGGTGCGTAAATCCGACCTTCAATTCGGTTATGTACATTCCTGTGTATCCTATCCGCTGGAAAACCTGGAAATTATGATTTGAAAGGTTGGGTTCCGGCGTAAACGGCGCCAGTCCTAAACATACGGTAAGGATTACAAAAATTGTTACAGACCTTCTAAGGCACGAAATCAAATACTGTATTTCTCACATAAGCCACAAATTCAAACAGCCAGGCGACATCCGCTCCAGCCCTGTGCGGAATATCGGTTTTTGCTGAAAATTCTTCAAGAAGATCAGTGAACTTCATTTTAGGGGATGTGGCTTTGATCATCTTGTCTAAAAAATATTTTAGGTTTTTAATCCGAATCAATCCCGGATCATAACCGGAATCTTTGAGCAGTCGGTCTTTCCACATATTATCATATCGCGGTTCATCCGAATATAATGTCTTTCCGGCCAACTCTTTTACCATTATTTCAGCAACGCGCTTTGGATCTTCACCTTTTTTGATTAGTTTATCTCTTGGTATACCATGGAATTCCGAACTTCTGGGATCCCAGTCCGTCCAATCATTCATTCTCTCGGGATTCAACAAAAATGAAGTTACGGGGTGCCTGCCGTCTCCCCAGGCCACTTCAATTGGATAAGACTCTTTGCTAAGGCCGGATGCTTCAAAATCGATAATATACATGGACTGCCGGTACAACTTCTTTTGAAGCTTTTTCTCTGCGGTAATTTCGAATTCAACATCATCATACATTTTTTTAAAACTGTTGAGTTCCTGTTTATTCATGAATGCCTTAACCTCACTGAGGCTAAATGATATGGAATTTGCAATTAATGTTTTTAAAATTTTGATTATATCCAAGCGGTCGCATAATCCCTTTTCTGTGCGCGGAATTTTGTAATACCGGTTCAACTTTAATGCAATTAAGTATTCGGGCTTTACAATATCAATCTTTGAATCCCCATATCTAAATATATTTGTCGTTTGTTTCTTGTTTTCCAGAATGTGCCGGATCAATTTTTTCTTCAGCGGCGTACTTTCAGTGGATAAAAAATCAACATAAATACCTGTGCTTTTATGCTTCAGGCTGTGGTTGACCGAGTCTGAATCCGTAAAATATTTTTCCAGATTTTTTAAAGCGTCTTCGGGCAGGTCATCTGCAAGAAACGCCTCAAAATCAGTTTCTGATAATAAAATATCCACATCATACGTCACCCGCGGCCTGATCGGCGGACGAATGTATTTTGATGCTGCAATTGCGCCGACGAGCACGGCATTTGGATAAATTTTTACAACATCAACGATGACATGGTTAAATCCGCTGCCGGGCTTATTTCTGTGATAATTGAGGAAAAGTTCATCCTCGAGTAATTCATCCTGCTCATCATCGTATTGTAAATATTTTTTGCTCATTAATTCACTGTCAGTTGGATTGTTGAAATTAATTCATTCATTATACCAGGATTATTACCTGAATTGACCATAGGCACTCTTGACCCCAGGTACTGAGTCTAAATTTTTTCCTTTTTGCCGGCCAATCCATTCCAGAGCATTCCCATAATGCCCATCCCGGATTGATATGCTTTCCCGCCCAGGAACAACTTTTCCACCTTTAATGAACGAAGATCTTCCGGCTTCATGCTTAAGGGGTCCTGATTCAGGATTACCATATCCGCAATTTTCCCTTTTTCCAGACTGCCGCGATCCTTTTCATCAAAACTTGTCCGGGCAACTTCACATGTGTACATTTTCAGCGCATCAATAATGGAAACAGATTCATCCGGGTCATAGGGGTGATTACAAGCCCCGTATATTCCTTCGATGGGATCAGGGTATGTTACCGGCGCGTCTGACCCGCCGCTGACATGGATTCCGGCCTTTAAAAGCGTTTTCAAAGGAGAGCCCTTTTTAACGCGTTCCCCCAAAATTTCCTCCAAATATGAAACCGGCTCCAGAGGGCTTATCAAAAATGAAGGCTGAAGGGTAATCCCGATACCAAGGTCGGCAATTTTTTTCATGTCTTTTTCCGTGATAAGACATGCGTGAATGATTGTATGCCTGTGATCTTTTCTGGGATGATCCAGCAATGCGGCTTCAATTGCCTTTACGGCACGGGATACCGCCGCATCCCCAATGGCATGCATTTCAATCTGAAGGCCTTCACGATTTGCTTTTTTTGCAAATTCAATGACCTCATCTTCCTCCTGAAACAGAATGCCTTTATTCTTCGCATCATTGCTGTACGGTTCATGCAGAGCGGCGTCACAGGCGCCGAAACACCCGTCAAGGGCGGTGGCAAAACATCCGCCTATTCGGGGGAGTTTGCGTTTTAATACTTTTTCCACTTCCATGGTCTGAAAAAACAGCCGTGTCTGAAACCGGGTTTTCTTTGTTATTGCACGGGCAATCAGGCTAACGAGAGTGACATCAAGATCTTTGGGAAAACCGATTCCTTCTGTGGCATGAATCATGCCCACCCCTTTTTCCGCCAGAAGATCAAAACTTTTTATGATGCTGTTTAAAAGATCCAGCGGAGGAACCAGTGATGCGGCATAATCAGTACCAGCCAGATATGATTCATTAAATAAATGTCCTTTATCTGCATCAAACCCGCGCAGGCCTTTAACACTTTCTGGAAATTTTTCCATCATTTTACTGTTAAAAACTGCGGAATGGCCATCATAGCAAATAATAATCAAGGGAATATCCGGGCACACGTCATCGAGTTCATTGCGGCAGATTAACCGCTTTTCCTTAACACTGTGTTTGGATACCCCAAAGGCGATAACGGCCTTCTTTTTTTTGCTTTCAGCCATTTTTGTTCGAATTATCTGCTGGAGCTCGCTGATATCTTTTGCTTCTCTCACATCAAAATAAGAAACTGCAATCAATGCCCAGTTGGAAAAATGCATATGACCGTCTCCAAAAGACGGCATCAGTACACGATTGCCCAGTTCAACGACATTGGAAGTATCGACGTTTGAATACCCGGTCGGCAGAGAATTTCCCAGAAAGGCAATCCGTCCCTGATCTTCAACCAGATACTCATAATTATTGTTGTCTTTATCTAAAGAGATTATTTTTCCATGATAAATTTGCATTGTTTTAATCCATCCCTTAAATTCTTTGATTATTTAAAAAAGCAGACCATTTGAACCTGATAAAAATAATTGTATTTTTCAGCCGGTTTCGGCCAGGAAAAACTCCGATGGCTGGACCCCTATGGAAGCCGGATGGATACTTTTAACAACATTTCGCAGAAATTGCTTTGTATCAGGAGCCCGTTCTGATAAATCAAGAAGCCCGACAGCTGACACGCCCCCCTGTCCATCTTTTTCCATTACCAACACCAGAGGCCGGGTCCTTTCAGTTTCGTCCGGATAATCCTTGACAAGGACGACTTCACCGGTGTCGAGTTTCAATACCGAACCGATGGGGTACAACCCCATCATGTTAATAAAAATTTTCAACAAAATCGGATCAAAATCTTTTCCTGCTTTGCTCCACATAAGACTCAGGGCCTCGGTCGGCACAAACTCTCTGGTGCGATAGACTCTATGCGAAGTCAGCGCGTCATAACTGTCTGCGATTTGCAATATCCGGCCAAACAAAGTTTGTTTTTTACTGTAAATAATCTTGGGATAACCTGTTAAATTATAGTTTAAGTGATGTTCAAAAGGCCCCAGCACAATTCTGGATTTCAGGGCATGGGGGGCATTTAGTTTCAAAATCCTTAGCACTCCTGTTAATGGGTGCTTGCGCATTTGTGAAGTTTCCGTATTATCCAGTTTACCCGTTTTATACAAAATTTCCTTGGACACCTCCACTTTGCCTATGTCGTGAAACATTCCGCAAATACCGAGATGTTCAATATGAACCTTCGACAGTCCGATATGTCTGCCTAAAATCATGGAAAGCAGGGCAACATTCACGGAATGGGTATACGTGTAGTCATCATAATCGCGTATGGTTGTTAAACCCAAAAAAAGCGATTCCTCTTCCATAATCATATCCGCCATGGACTGGACCAGCCGCCTTGCCTTCCGAACACCGGAAATACTTTTTCTGGAAACTTTAGCAGCCACTTCCATCAGATCAGAAACCGTGTGTTTATATAACTGCCTTGCCTGTTCTTTTTTTTGAAATTCAAAACCAGACGTTGCTTCATCCACTTCCTGAATAGCTTCAACCCAGGTAATATCATTTTTATTCAGTTGTGTTGTCAGCCAGGCTGAAGGATCATCCTGGACGGATGACTCATTGCTAAGACGTGTAAAGGTCAATAAATCATTAAGCGACGCATCAGTAGCCAGTCTTAAAAACCGAAACCCCTGAAGTTTCCGTTCTGAAAAATAGTCTATCATCTCGTTGATCAGCTGAAGCGATTTTCTCCGGTAAAGAAGCTTTTCGCCTTGAAAATAAATTCTTGCACGCCATATCTGAACTTCAAATTCACCCGTTCCTGCCATATCAGAAAGTACATTTTTAAACCGTAAAACGCTCTCTTGCAGTAATTGATTGTTGTCACTATGAATTTTGATGGTGTGAATTACACGATGAAAGGCAATGATAAATTTTTCACCCATCACGGTCAGATGTGTTTGTTTATCTGTCAAGGAACTACTCCTTTTTCTATTCAGCCCTTCATGGCCTGGCGGGCAATATATCTGATGTTCGGAAAAAGGCTGTGGGAAGCATCTTCCAAAATCTTAACCGCATCTTCTGTCCCTATTGTTTTTAAAGCAATGGCCGCCCCCTTTCGATTGGTCTGCTTTAACATATCTTTCAGTCCCACACGTCCGGTCAGGGTTTGGGTTAAAAACGGGAGGCACCGATTCGAACCACATCGACCAAGGGTTTTAAAACATTCAATGACATGCGTTTCCTGGTCGGATTTGAATTTTTCCTGACCCAGATAATTTAAAAGAAAATCTTCGGATGTACCGCTCTTATCCACTTTCATATAATTTAAAATGGTACGGCGTATGAAATCGTTTTCATCATTAATGAGGGTGTAAAGTTTTTGAATGTTTTTTACATCCTGTTGCAGGAGACAATTAATAACAACCTGGCGGACTTTTACAGATGAATGATGAATCATTTTAAATAAAATCTGTATCGGCTCCTCCCCTTTAATTTGACACAGAATATTTACAAGATTTACGATAAGTTCTTCTTCCGGACGGTTCAAAAGTGCCTCTATGGGCCTGTAATCCCGTGAAGCCAATGAATTTATAACACCCATTAACATCTGTCGGACATTTAAAGGCGATGCCTTAAGAAACATGTTGCAAAGCGATTCTATGGCATCTGGCTGAAAAAGGAGAAGGAAATTCTTAACTTTTGCCAGTTGTTTTTCATCCAGGTCATCCCATGACTCCTGCAACGGCAAAAGCGATTTATCGCTGTGTACTGATACGAAAAATTTATCTATGGCCGGCCTTATCCATGGCGTTCCAGCCTCTGTATAAGTTAACACATAACGTAAACTTTTAAGAATCCGCTGTGTAATTTCAAAATCTTTGCGGGCAATTGAATCGTTAAATTCTTCCTCAAAAGCTTCGAGAATCGACTCAAAATTTTCCTTTTGTTTGTTCTGCAAAAGACAATCGATTAATGCGTCTAAAAAATCGGGAGTGGGATCACGCTTCTCCTCCAAACGGACCATGGTGTTAAGTTCTTCATATTCTCTTTGCGTAATCGCAAGGGCATTAATATCAATGGGTAAAATTGATTCAAATTCCTCATCTGCTTTGATATTTTTTTGAGAAGATGAAGAAAGCTTGCTTTCAGGCTTAGGTGTTGTTGTAAAATCCATTTCAGGTTCAGCACCCCAAAAAAGATCTGCTACATTGTATTGAATGTGTGGAAGAAAATTTGACCAGAGGGCGGTTACCAGATCCCCATCAGGTTCGTCTGCCAGGATACGGTATTTATTCAAAATGCCTAAAAAAACATTTAATTCTTCTTCTTCAATCCCCTTCTTGAATTTGAGCCACTGGATTCCGTCACGAAAAAGGTTATAGGTCAAATAACCTTCTTCCCGGGGCTCGGAAAGAATCACTTTTCCTTTAAAATTAAGCGCCCCGCTTGCAAACTCAAATCGCAGGCTGCCATTTATCTTAAGGTAATTTTCAAGTTGGGTATAAAAATTTTTAAGGCCGGCCTTGCAATTGACATGGGTGTCCGGATATAAGGAATAATTTTTCCAGGCACGAAGAAATGATTTGAGCACTACCTGGGCTTCCCTCCACTCTTTATCAGCCGCATCTTTATCCTTCAATACTTCATCAGGGGGGCCGTCTTTTATGGATTCTTGCTCTATATCATTTTTTAAAACCAATATATTTTCCTCTTTTGATGCACCTATCCAACGGCACAATAGCTCATGAATTGATGATACTATGACAAAAAACAAGCTGCCATGTCAAGTATCTTGCTATTCAGGGTAACCGCATTTGAATTTAAATTTGAGGAAAA
>JAOZOL010000083.1:0-5014 GCA_029933295.1 Desulfobacterales bacterium
GCAATTTGCATGATATCCGTCACTTTTTCAACGGTGGCGTCCACGCCGGATTCTGCGACTGCTTCCATGACGATGGTTTCAGTTTTTTTGCATTTAGGACATCCCGGCCCCAATACTTTAATGTCCATATTCATTCTCCTGTTTTAAAATAAGAAATTAAAAACATAGCCGACAATCAGTATCCCCGTGCCGACAACACCAAGGAATGTGGCAATCAAACGCGGCTTGAGCACTTTCCGGAGAATAATCATTTCCGGCAAAGACAGGGCAATAACCGACATCATAAACGCCAGAACCGTGCCAAGGGCCGCCCCTTTCTCAAGCAGGGCCTGAACAATCGGTATGATGCCGGCGGCATTGGAGTACATGGGAATTCCCAGCAAAACAGACAGGGGCACCGACCACCAGGCGGATTTTCCCATCATAGACGCCAGAAAGCCTTCGGGTACATACCCGTGAATACCGGCACCCACCGCAATTCCCAGCACCACATAGATCCAGACTTTTCCCACAATTTCGATAACTGCAAAAAAGCCGTCCTGTACCCGATCCGCCCAGTCTTTGCGCATATCTTCAAGATTAACTTCACCTGATTGGAGTTCATTGACCCAGTCTTCCAGGTGCTTTTCCATGCGCAGTCGGCCGATGACCCACCCGGCAATCATGGCGATTAAAAGTCCGGTGGTCAGATAGATGGCTGCCACCTGCCAGCCGAACAGTTCATACAGAAGCACCAGAGCGATTTCATTGACCATGGGCGCGGAAATCAGAAAGGAAAACGTCACGCCCAGGGGAACGCCTGTGGTAACAAATCCAAGAAACAGCGGCACCGCAGAACAGGAACAAAATGGCGTCACAATGCCAAGAAGTGCGGCAAGCACGTTGCCCACGGATTCGCGCTTTCCGGCCAAAATTTTTCGGGTCCGTTCGGGTGTGAAAAAAGAACGGACAATGCCTACCACAAAAACTACCAGGGTCAGCAGCATCAATACCTTGGGTGTTTCAAAAATAAAAAATTCAATGGCACTGCCCAGGTGACTCGTGGGTGAGAATGCCAGCAGCTTTGACAGACCATGGGTGAGTTGCTGCGAAAGCGTTGAAAGATTCAGATAAACGACCCACCACAGGGCAATCATCGCCACAGACAGGGACAGGTATTTAGCGGCTAATCCCCGGCGATTTTCACGCGCGGGCATGATCTGAACGGTACTATTTTCAGATTCACCGCTACCATTATTTTTACTTCGTGTTTCCATTTTTATTTTCCCTTACTCCGCAAAAGGTCTCGCATTTATTATATCGCTAATTTGCAATTAGGAGGTAAAATCGATTTCAAGATGAGAAGTGTTCTGTTTTTCCTCTGCGATCCCTGCGTCTCTGCGCGAGATAATGATTTTTAAGAATTACTTATTTGGAAGAAAAAACGGTTTGCAAAAATGCCCATGACGCATCAGGGTCCGGGCCGGTATTCCTTATAAACTCTCCGGGAAGAAGCAGAAGAAGAGAAAACCAGACAAGCAGGATTTTATCTTTTTGACGCAATCCTTTCTCTTTTTTTCCGATAAATTTTATTTTATCATCCTGATCCGTAACAGGGAAAACGCCGGGCCTCATGCGCACCGGCTACATAAGTTCCGGGCAAGACCCCTTTGTCCGCATCACCTTGTTCACCACCTGGCGAACATCCGCAAGACATCATTTTCCCTTGGGATTTTTTTCCGAGCATTGGCATCCGCCTTTCTTTTTTTCATCCACAATCCGTTCCATAATCGTGGACCGGCCGTTTTTCGCAATATCACGCTCGATATCCGATTCCGTATATCCGAAACAATAACAAACAATATCCGTCATGGATTTAATCTCCTTTTTTTCTCATGAAGAAACATAATATAAATAAACCCTATACCGGTTGTTCAGGCCGGAAAAAATGCCTGATTCCTTCCCCCAAACTATCCAATGACGAATAGACCACCGGGATCACGATCATGGTTAAAAAGGTTCCGGCCAGAAGACCGGTGGCGGCCACAATGCCCAAAGGACTCATCCGTTCAAGGCCGATGGCCATTTCGAAAATAAGGGGCGTAAGCCCGATAATTGTGGATACCGTGGTCATCAGAATGGGACGTATCCTCAGCCGGACCGCCTCCTGGATTGCCTCGTGCTTCGGCATGCCCTTTTTCCGGGCCTCGAGAATAAAGTCAAGCAGCAGGATGCTGTTATTGACAATGGTACCGCCTAAAAGGATCAGACCCATGGTGGCGGGTTTGCACATGGGCTTGTCAAACAGCAGCAGTCCCCACATGGCCCCTGCAACCGCCAAAGGAATGGCGGCCATGATGGTGATGGGATGGCCGAATGACCGGAACATGGCCAAAAGGAGAAAATAGAGCAGCACAATGCCGATAAGCAGGGCCCGGCCCATTTCCTGCTGACCGGTGCTCATATCCGCAAATGTCCCGGCCACATCAATGGAATAGCCTTGTGGCGGTTTAATGTCGGCAAGACGTTTATTAACCATTGTTGCCACCTGCGCGATGGTGAGAATATAATTCCCGCCGGTCACATCAATGGTGTTTTCCAGTCGCTCCCGGGTGATAAACGGCTGGTCATGTTTTTGGGTGATGGTTGCGATGGCCCGCAGGGGCACGGACCCGAATTTTGTGGTCACATAGGTTTGCCCAAGTTTATCCGGCGTATCAATATCTTTATCCGCATATTGCACATTGATTGGAATATCCAGGTATCCTTCAAGGCGCATCTGCGTTGCCGGGATACCCTTGATGGACGCTTTCAGCTCACGTGTGGCAGCCGCCGGTGTCGTATGATAGACGCGCGCCAGTGCGGGATCAAACCGGATATCGTTTTCCACCTTGTCTGCATACCAGCTTCTGCGGATATCCACCAGGCCGGGGAGCCCCTTCAATGCCGTCATGCACTGGTCTGCCAGTTGGCTGATGACATGGGTATCCGGGCCGCTGATGATAATATCCACGGGTGCTTTTGTGGTTGAGAGCGGTGTGGCGCCATATTCGCTGACACGGAA
Organism: Desulfobacterales bacterium; assembly: GCA_029933295.1. GTDB lineage: Bacteria > Desulfobacterota > Desulfobacteria > Desulfobacterales > Desulfosalsimonadaceae > JAOZOL01. The sequence goes on from JAOZOL010000083.1 coordinate 3,044, forward strand.
ACTCCGGACCCCCGGAATTTTTTTCAATGCTTTTCGCCATTTGTCCTCAATCTGCCAGATGGTTTCATTCCGGTGTTTTCGATCCACCAGGTGAATGATGATCTTCGCTGATTGTGTGGTTGCCCCGCCTCCGCCGAAACTGATCTGGCCGGGTTCGGACCCGACCACGGAAGAGACCGTCTCCACCCCCGGCTGATCGTAAATCATCTTTTCCACCTGACTTAATACAGATTCCACCTGCCGGGGCGTATCCGTACCCGGTGTGTCAAACTCCACAATGGCGATACCGGTATCCATCAGCGGCATCAGTTCACCGCCGTTTAACGGTTTTACAATCTTCATGCTCACCATAAAGAATACGAAGGCCAGAAGCAGTGTAATGATAGGCCGGTTGAGGGCCCGGCGGAGAATGGCGATATAGAATGTTGACAAACGGGTCACCCCTTTATCCGTATATCCGAATACCCGCTCAATCATGTTTTTCTTTTCATGGGTACTGACCAGCAGTTTTGACGCCAGCAACGGAATCATGGTCAATGCCACCAGAAGCGATGCCACAAGGGTTGAAGAAATCATCATGTTCAACGGCCGCATCACCTGCTGAGTGTACCCGCCGGAAAACATGACAGGAATCAGCACGATGACGGTGGTGAGCATACCGGCGGTAATGGCAAGCGCGACCTCGCCGGCGCCCTCACGGGCCGCCTTTAGTGCATCCGGCTCTTTCATGGCCCGGAAATGGCGATAAATATTTTCAAGGACCACAACGGAGGAATCGACCACCATTCCCACGGAGATAATCAAACCCGACAGGGTCACCATATTCAGGGTGTAGGGGGAAAACCAGAGCACCACCAGGGAGATGAGAAATGCCAGGGGAATACTCACCGACACCACGGTGGCGGCCCGAAGGTCGGCCAGAAAGAAAAAAATGATAAATATCGTCAAAATCACCGCCTGGGTCAGGCTGCTCCGCATGCCGTGAACATTGATGTCGATGATCGGCTGCTGGTCGTCGGTAATTGAAAAATCAATATCCGGGTATTGGGCCGCAAGCTTGGGCAGCAATTGTTTAAAACTTTTAATCGCCGCCACCGTGGGCCCGCTTTCCGGGCGAAGGATATTTACGGCAATGGCGGGTTTACCGTTACCATGATAAATACTCCGTTGCTGGTGCTCGCCTAAAAAGACATCGGCCACGTCTGAAATACGCAAATATCCGTTTGCCTCATGCCGGATTGGAAACTTTTTTATATCGGCAATATTTTTAAATTCTCCCGTGGTTCGTACCAGGTATTCATTTTTACCGGAATAGATGGTGCCGGCCGGACTGGAGATATTCTGCGTGGCAAGGGCCGCGATCACTTCATTAATGGATATATTGTTTGCTTTCAGGCGGTCACGGGAAACCCGCACCTGAACCTCGGGATGATGGGCGCCGAAAACATCTACATCCGCGATCCCGGGCAGCCGTAAAATTTCATTTTCAATCTGGTTTTCCGCCAGAAGACGGATTTCCGACAGGGTTTTGGCGCTGTTTGGCTTGGGGGAAAGGGCCACGGTTAAGAGCGGCCGGGTGGCATCGGTAATTCTATATATACGCGGCTCCAGAATGTCTTTGGGCAGTTCGGAACGAATCCGGGAAATGGCGTTTTGCACGTCAATAACCGCCTCACCGATACTTTTTGAATAATAAAACTGGGCGTTTACCGAGGAGACTTCATCCCGCGAAGTGGAAACGATCCGTTGAAGCCCGCTGACGGTGTTAATCTCTTTTTCAACCAGTTCCGTTATTTTGTCGGAAACATCCCGTGCCGCAGCACCGGGTTCAACGGTAATGACCACCACCTGGGGGGCCACCGTATTGGGGAACAGATCCGTGGGGGTCCTGAAAAACGCGAAGATCCCCAATGCCGTCACCGCCAGTGTTATCGCTATAATTGTATATGGATTTTTAAGAGAAAAATTGGT
>JAOZOL010000083.1:5114-9146 GCA_029933295.1 Desulfobacterales bacterium
GCCCACCCCAGAAACGTGTTGATCACCAGGGCATCATCCGGATTCACTCCCTGAACCGCCGCCTGTTTTCCATTTTCACCCAAAACCGTTATTTGCCGGACGGCAATATGACCATTTTTGACCTGAAAGACATAGGGGGGTTTGACGGAAGATTTTACAACACAGTCCACCGGTACAATAACGACATCTTTTAATGTGTTTACCCGTACGGTCACGGGAATATAAGCCCCGATGGTCAGGTCCGCCATGTCCGCTCCTTCGATATTTACTTCGGCCCGGATCATCCGGGCGGCGGTCAGTGACGGGTAGGTGTGGGTCAGGCTTGATGTATACTTTTTTTCATTCAATTGCCAGACAACCGGCAACCCCTCATGAACCCGGTCAAGATCCTGTTGCGGGACATCAAAAACAAGCAGCAGACGGCGCCTGTCTTCCACTGTAATCAGCGGTTTGCCCGGTGCTGCCAGGTCTCCCGGGTCCACCAGCCGGCGGGACACCATCCCGTCAAACGGGGCGGTCAACGTAAAATAGTTTAGCTGGGCCGCAAGCTGTGCTTTTTTTTGCTGCAATGACTGGATGGTATGAGACAGGGCTTTTTGTTTTTGGTATGCGGCATCCAACTGGCCGGAGACTTCATCCGCCTTGTTGACCGTTCCCTCTGCCTGGGCTTCGGCAATGGCCCCATCTTTTGCCAGGGCCATGTCCCGCTTTGCCTCACGCTCCCAATAGGATACGGATTTTTTAAGGGCGGTAACCGTGGCGGAGACCCCCGCCATGTCGGCACGGGCCTGTTCAATCTGTGCGGATACACCATCAATATCCGCATGAATATCTTTTGCGTCCAGAGTCGCCAGGACATCTCCGCGTTTTACCAGATCCCCCTCATCCACATTGACCGCGGTCACTGATGCGGATGCACGGGATGACACGTTCGCGGTTTGAAACGGCTCCACCACGGAAAGATAAGACAACCTGATATCCAGGTCTCCTTTTTGCGCTGATGCCACATGAACCAGGGTGGGGGATACGCCATACTTCGGAGCCGTGGCCAGCTTTGCCTTTTTTTTCCTGATCAACGCTGCCGCGCCGCCGATAAGCGCAATAACAACAATAATAGTAATTATAATCCGAAATTTTTGGGTTTTCATTTTAATTTTCTCCTGTTGCCAGATGCATTTGGGCAACCGCTGTATGGAAATCAGCCAGTGCCTGATAATAATTGGTTTGAGAATTCAACATGGCTGACTGGGCATCGAGCACATCGGTTATCGAGCCTTTGCCCTGGTCATATTTTTCCCGTTCAATCCTGAGTGTTTCCTTTGACTGGTCAACGGCTTTTTGGGTGGTATCAATTCTTTTTTGCGCCGTTTCAATGTTCAACACAGCGATTTCCACATCCAGACGGATGGCAAGTTCCAGTGAACGGAGTTTTTCCCGGGCAGCGGCAAGAGCGGCGCTCTGTTCCCGCACTTTTGCCGTAATCCGTCCGCTTTCAAAAATCGGTAAATTGACATAAACGCCGACACGGCCGATATCTTCGGATTTATCCGTACCGTCCGGAAAAACCGCGGGGTCATCCGCCCAACGCATGCCGTATGTGCCGACAAGGAAAATAGACGGCCAGTGTCCGGCCCGCGCCGCATCAACCCTGTCGGCGCTTGCTTCAAGGCCGGCACGGGCGGCCAGATAGTCGGACCGGTGTTTAAACGCCGACAAAACCGCCGAATGCGTGTCAACCGGAGTAAAGGCGGATACGACAAGGTCTCCATTTATATCAAACGTCTTATGGTCGTCTTCAATCCCCATCAAATTTGCCAGCAGACGGGTTTGAACGGATAATACATTTTCCGCCCGGGTCAGTTGCTGGACAATGTCGGCCAGCCGCACCTCGGTTCGCAGCCTGTCGACCCTGGCTGCTTTTTTCTGGGCAATCAGGTTGGTTACCTGTTTTAAGTGCTCTTCCATGGCTTTTTGGGAAAAGACGAGCGATTCCACGACTTCTTTTTGTGCCAGGATGGCATAAAAAGTGCTGGTTACGTTAAATACCAGTTCTTTTTTCGTCCGCGAAAGCCGGTGAGCAGCAGCTTGGGCCAGAAGCTTTGTTGCGCTGATTTCCTTGATCAGCCGGCCGCCGGTAAACAAAGGCTGAGTCAGCACAATGTCGGCCGAATAAATATCATCACCGTAAACCCCCGGCTCACCATTATAATGGGAAGGAAGCAGCCGCTGATCATCCATGTCATGGGTATAGCCGCCTGTAGCGGAAAGGGCGGGCAGGGCCATGGCAAACGCCTGGTCATGCCGGGCGGAGGCTATGTCTATTTCATGTCGGGCCGCCGCAACCTGGGGATTGTTTTTAAGGGCGATTCTGATGGTATCAGAAAGAGTGAGTGAAGAATTGTCCGATAATTTTTCTTTTTTTAAATTGTCGCTGTTATTTTGCGTGACTTCCTGAGAAATGTACAAATTTTGCCGGTCTGTCATACCGGCAGGATACGGGTCTGTGGGGTTAAAAATTGCACACCCGGTTCCTGTTAAAAGGATAACCCCTAAACCAATTGCTGTTATTGTTTTTTGTATCATTATCATCTCCTGTTTTACATCAAACCCGCTCTGATGATTTTTTGGATAAATAAATTTGATTGTTAATATAGCTATTCAGGAATATATGTCAAGTATTTTTTAACCATACAAAACCTATTGTTTTTATATGATTTTAATTAGATAATAATATAAAATATTTCTTCTTGACACGATAATTTGCGAAGCCTATATTCCAATAAAGGAATAAATAAAATATGAATATTAAAAAAAAAGAGGTTGAAATGGAACAAGTACTCAAAGGTTTTACATTAGATTTTTTTGGCAGCGGGAAACATAAAACATCACCTGAAAAATTTTTTGATGAAAAAAATGCGATTCTTCTGGATGTTCGGTCAAAAGAAGAAGCTGCTTCCCTTTCCATTAATCTTGCTTATCATTCAAATATCGAATGCATGAATATACCGGTTAATGAAATCCCGGACAGGCTTGATGAAATCCCGGCAGGCAAACATATTGGTGTTTTCTGTTCCGGGGTTGTCAGGTCCGCAATTGTCTATGCTTATTTGCTGTCAAAAGGATTTTCAGGCACTCTGATTTTAGCAGGCGGATATGCAGCGTTAACAGAAGCCTTAAAGCCCGGAAAAATACTCAAAGTTGTTCGTCACGATAAATAAAGGATAACGGATCGATGATACATATGGTTGTCATAAGCATCCTGATCTTTTTAGTGGCCGTCTTTATGACCATGGTTGGCAAGGGCGGCGGTAATTTTTATGTCGTAATTCTGGCAATGGCCAATATTCCCATGCATCAGGCAGCGGCAACGGGCCAGTTTATTCTTTTTGCCGCATCAGTTGCTGCAATGATCATTTTTCAAAAGAATAAATCCGTATCATGGGCGCTGGCTATATTAATTGGAACGTTTACCGCTTTGCCGGCATTGGGGGGCGGTTATTTTTCACATTTGTTCAGTGGCTTTTCGCTGAAAATAATATTTGCCGCTATGCTGTTTATCGCAGGTGTGGTAATGCTTATTCCGGTTTCAGAGAAAAAAAATGCAATACATCAAAAATTTTTTGGAATCATTGATTTTAAATCAGGTGGTGAAACGCACAGGGTCAATTTATGGATTGCATTACCGATTGCAGTTTTAACAGGGGTTGGTTCCGGGATGGTAGGCGTATCCGGCGGATCTTTTCTGGTCCCTCTGCTGGTGCTGGCTTGTGGCGTCCCAATGCTCACTGCCGTCGGCACGGCATCCACTTTGATCGCGGCAACGGCTTTTATGGGGTTTGCAGGGCATGCTGTTTGCGGTGATTTCAACCCTACATGGGCCGTGCCATTGGCTTTTATCACAATTGTCGGCGGAGTAACAGGCGGAAAATTTGCTTTAAAAACAAAACCAAAGCAGCTCAAATCACTTTTTGCCTATACAAACTGGATTGCCGCACTTTTTATGCTTTTTAATGCATTTCACGCAAAAGGAAT
>JAOZOL010000084.1 GCA_029933295.1 Desulfobacterales bacterium
CTTTTTACGACGCCATCAATTTCATCTTCAATCAATCATAAGGACAGGGTTATGTTTTCCGGAATATTAAATGATCACTTGGCATGCATGAAGTTACTCGTAAATATGGAACCCGATATTCAGAGGGCGGGCGGCATCCTTCTGAAGGGACTACAGGGCGGGCATAAGATTCTTGTCTGCGGAAACGGCGGTTCAGCGGCTGATTCCCAGCACTTTGCGGCGGAACTGATCGGACGGTTTGAAATGGAAAGAAACGCCTGGCCCGCCATCGCACTGACGACCGATACGTCAATCCTGACGGCCCTGGCTAATGATTATGCGTTTTCCGATATCTTTGCCAGGCAGGTGGAGGGGCTTGGACGTGAGGGGGATGTGCTTGTGGGGATTTCCACATCGGGAAATTCAGACAATGTCCTGCAGGCCGTCCAGACAGCCAGTGCCCTTGGGATGAAAACCATCGGACTGCTGGGCAAAGACGGGGGCTGCTTAAAAAACGCCATAGACGTTCCTGTCATTATCCCGGAAAGCGTCACCGCCAGAATACAGGAAGCGCATATTTTTATCCTGCATTACTGGGCGTTTTTTATTGAAACCAATATGAAATAATTTCATTGCATTAATTTCAGGGGTGAAGATTATGCCGACGGATCCGTCAAGACTCAAAAACACCAGGCTTCTTGTCATAGGGGATATTATGCTGGACCGATATTTCTGGGGCGATGTCGATCGGATCTCTCCTGAAGCACCGGTGCCGGTTGTCAGAATCAATAATAAAACAGAAGTTCTGGGCGGTGCGGGCAATGTGGCTGCCAACCTTGCCGGCCTGGGCTGTAACGTTTCCGTTGTCGCAGTCCGGGGCCATGATAACGCAGGAGAGCAGATTGAGTCCATGTTAAGCAGGATCAATGCTAAAAACTGCCTGTGTATGGACGCCGGACGGCCCACCATCACAAAAACCAGGGTCATGGGCCAGCACCAGCAGCTCATTCGACTGGATGAAGAGCAGGTCACCGGCTTTTCGCCGTCACTTGAAAAGGCCATCACAAAGACCATTGAAAAAAATATCATCGACTCCCAGGCGGTTATCCTGTCAGATTACGGGAAAGGGATGTTTCTGAGCCCCGACACCTGCCGGCATATCATCAGTGTCTGCCGTGAAACCGGGATTTCGGTATTTATAGATCCCAAGGGGATGGACTGGACAAAATACACAGACGCCACCTGTATTACCCCCAATGCCTCGGAACTGGCCATGGCCGCTGTAACCACAGCCGAGGGCCTTGAAGAAAATATTGAATCCATAGCGTTGACTGTCCGCAAAAAGTATCATCTTGACCGGCTGCTTGTGACCCGTGGGGCCAAAGGCATGCTTCTGGTGGACTCCGAAGAAAACATTAAATCGGTTCCCGCCAAGGCAAAGGAGGTGTTTGACGTTTCCGGTGCCGGGGATACCGTCATTGCAACCCTGGCAGCCGGTATTGCATCGGGATTGTCCTTTTTCGATGCCGCTAAACTGGCAAACACAGCTGCCGGCATTGTAGTTGGAAAACTCGGTACCCAGCCTATTACCCTGGAGGCGTTGAAACAAGCCATCAAAGATGAGGAAGCTGTAAAATTTTACCGCATCGACAAAACAGCCTCCCTGGCGGAGGCCGTCCAGAGGGTGCGGGACTGGCGGGAGCAAGGGGATAAAATTGTTTTTACCAACGGCTGTTTTGACCTGCTTCACCCCGGACACGCCCATTTACTCTCCTATTCCAAAAAAGCCGGGGACAAACTGGTTGTAGGGTTAAATACCGACAAATCCGTCAAACGTCTCAAGGGCGAAACCCGGCCTATCCACAATCAACAGGACAGATCCACCCTGTTGAGTTCCTTTGCCAGTGTTGACCTGGTTGTTTTGTTTGATGAAGACACACCCCTTCAACTGATCAAAGCCCTTCGGCCGGATATCCTGGTCAAAGGAGCGGATTATCGCAAAGAAGAGGTTGTGGGATATGAAATAGTGGAAGCATATGGCGGCAAAGTGCAACTTGCGCCGATAATGGAAGGTTACAGCACAACGGGCATCGCCGACAAACTGCAAAACAACGGGCCTCAGGGTAACGTCAAAGTCGATAATGATAATTCAGGCTGATAAATTCCCGAGGATGGTTTTGCCCCGAGAAAACACTATCCCCGTCAATTAGCTGGATATATTGTGTAATGCTATGGGAGATCGGTGTCACGTCCTGAATTGTGAGTTAAGTAATAAGTCAAGCGGTCTGCTGCGCAGGCTGCGTAAGCCCGCAGGGTTGAAGCCAGAGCACGCAGACCTTCCGTTTTTTTTAATAATGATATCTACAGGCAAGAATGCGGATTTTATTTTTTTTGACTTCATAAACCAGGCGGTGTTCCTTGTCGATGCGTCTGGACCAGCACCCGGAAAGTTCATGTTTTAAAGGTTCCGGCTTACCGGTTCCCTCAAACGGGGTGCGCCGAATTTCTTTGATCAACTTGACGATCCTGAGAGTTTTTTTACGGTCTTTTTCAATCCACCACGAAAGGTCTTCAAATCCGGCAGGATCAAACTCCAAGGCTCTTGCAGGCTTCGTCAAAAGGGATGCCCTCCTTGCGGTTTTTCGCTTCCAGCAGTCGTTTTTTCATTGTCTCGTTTTTAAGAAGATAAGCCGTCTCTTTTTCTGACTGGATCTCCTGCCATAGATCAATGGGCACAATAACACCTGTTACTTTGTCCTGATCATCAGATATATATTGAATCTGTCCCATAATATATTCCTTTATTACATGGCATAGGTTTTTCTTGCCTTGGCATCTCTTAACAAACTGTCGATGACATGTACAATCGTATTTTTATCCTTGTTTTCAAGATTTTCTATCTTTTGCAGCCGTTCAAGCATGGACCTGTCTTTGATTTCTGCGATATTGCCGCTATCATCGACAAGGTAATCAAATGTAATGATTTAAATTGTTTGTCTATAATTATTTAGCATCAAAAGGTAATAGTCAAGCCCAAAAGATGCTTGACGTGATACCCCCAAAAACCAGTCAATGCAACTTGTAGTATCCCAGGCGGTAGCGGAGTTTTATCTTTCGCCACAGATTAAACGGCTTTGGCCGTAGCCCCTTTGCTCCATTGCGTAGCAGATTTTCAGCGGCGTCCAAGACTCTTTTGCTGGACTGTCCATCCCGGTAGGGATGCCATTGATTAATAAAAGCAGTCATTGCCGGGAGTTTCGCTTCAGGCTTTTTTAAAGCGGTTTCAATGGCCGCCTCTATTTTATCCGGAGAACGGACATCTAAACAATGCGGCCCCGTCACCTTGGTACAAAAGGATACCACCGGTTTATCCAGCAATAGAAATTCCAGCGCAATAGACGAGGTGTCACACAACATCACGTCCGCTGCCTTAAGTAGGGGAATGATATCCCTGCTGTTTTCAAAAAAAGTTAGATGAGGCCCGTCAAGTTTACGATACAGATTCACAATGGCCGCCGGCATTTTGGGATGCAGGGTGACAAACCAGTGCCACTGACCGGTTGATGAAAGTTTTTTGACTGTTTCATGCAGTGCGGATGCCGATGTCAAAGACGGGCTGAAGGTCGATGCATACAAAACAACCGGCCTGGTAATATTTAAGGCTTTTTTTAAATCATCCGGGTCTGTTTTTTTAAATAACGGATCAACCTTTGGCCATCCGGTTTCAACCACCGAGAAATGCGGATGTTTTTTCGCCAGTTGTTTAAAGATCTCGGTGCTTTTTCGCGAATGGGTACAATACAGATCAAAAAAACCCCGAATTCTGAAATGTCCTTTCTTGCCGGTTGAATCATTGGCCAGTCCGTGAAAAACCTGAATCTTCAACCCTGGAATAAAATCAGGTACTACATTGCCGGGTACGAAAACCGCGTCGGGCTGATAGGATTGAGCTGCTTTAATATCCTTTAACAATTGTTCTTCTGTATTTAAATGATCCGCCCCCGCACTGCAGTGTTCAAAATACCACGCAGTTTCCCACCCCCGGGCCCGGATTTCATCCTGGAGTGGACGCAGAATTGAAAGCGCATATATTTCCGCACAATAAAATAGGAATTTATACTTTTTGTCCATCATGCTTTCAAAATGGTATATAGAATAAGTTGACCTTTCAATAAAAAAAATGCATATAATATGGTCATTTTAATCTGTAAAATTAGTTGAAAATACAAGCTGATATCAAAAGTTCCCTAAAAGACCCGACAATGGAAAAACAAAAATCAGACAAATCATTTCAGGACGACGGTAAAAAAAACAACAACTGTCATTCCGAAAAAAATCAAAAAGTTAAATTGCCGCCATCTCCGGCTTTTCTCATTGTCCTTATGGGGTCACTGGGCGACGTCACCCGGGGGCTGTGTCTGGTTTCCCAGATAAAAGCCTGTTTTCCGGGCAGTTCCATCACCTGGCTCATTGAGCCCAAATGCAAGGAGGTTGTGACGTTTCATCCACAGATTGATACCCTCCTGGTGTTTGACAGGCCCAATTGGAAACAGAGCCTCAAAGACCTTTTTAATACACTCAGAACCAGCCATTTTGACTGTGTCCTTGATCTTCAGCGTCACTTTAAGAGCGGTTTTTTCTCTTTTCTTTCCGGGGCCCCGTGCCGTATAGGCTTTCATAAAAAAAACGCCAAGGAATTCAACTGGCTTTTCAATAATAACCATATTCCTTATGTGTATGAGTATTATCCGAAATTGTTCCACTATCTTACATTTACAGAGTTTCTGGGGTGCCCCCGACCGGAGAGTCTGGATTTCGGTTTTTCCGGGCCCCGTCTGCTGTTGATGGCAGCCGATGTCTTATCAAAGGTGCGCCGTCCGTTTATCGCTATTGTTTTAGGTACAACCTGGGTTTCCAAGGAATGGTTTTTTGACAGCTATGCCCGGCTCATTGGTGATCTTCTCAAAGAAACATCTCTGCATGTGGTCATGGTCGATACCATGGCCAAGTACGACATGGCATGTGAACTTGAAAAAAAAACGCAATCATCGCGGTTGATAAATCTTGTGGGGAAAACCTCGATATTGGAATTGGCCGCTGTATTTAAGGAAGCATCCGTTGGAGTGGGGCCGGATTGTGGCTCAGCCCATATCTCCGCTGCCGTGAAAACCCCCTATGTAACGTTATTTGGCCCGACATCGCCGGAACGGACCGCACCCTATGGGAGCGAAGACCTGGTTGTTAGTGTCAATATGGCCTGTGCCCCTTGCTATAAACGTAAATGCCCGCAAAAAGACACCCCGTGCATGCGAAACATAACGGTCGAAGACGTTAAAGAGAAAATTTTTCAAGGCTTAAACCGTTTTAATCTTTCTTCACAGCGGTTGGCGGGGAAAGATCAATCCCGGTAAGGCGGATTGCTGCGGGTACAAGAACGATTGAACCAATGGTGGTATTCACCATTGTCAGTGCCACCAGGAGCCCGAACAAGACCATGGGCAGAAAATGGGATGTCACCATCACCAGAAATCCAAAGATCAGGGCAAGGGATGTAAACAGGATCGCCTTGCCTGATACATAAATCGTCTGTTCAATGGCGTCAGGGATACTGACGTTTTCTTTTTTAACAGATCTGTATTTGTTAAGGAAATGGATGGTATCATCCACCCCGATGCCGATAGTAATTGCCGCGATTATCGAGGTAACCATATCAAGACTGATCCCCAGCCACCCCATAATCCCAAAATTTATAAGAATCGTCATCCCCATATCGATTAATGACAAGGGGCCGGCCTTAAATTTTCGGAAAAGAAAAATAATAACAACCAGCACGATCATCAGTGACAGTAATAATCCCTTCATCTGCCCGGTGACAATATAGTGGGCAAGCTTGGCATTGATTATCGGAAAACCGGTAATCTCGAATGAATACGGTTCGGGAAGGTTTTCGGCAAGGTGTTGCCTGATTTTATGTATAATGTGATTTGTTTCTGCGGTTCCAATGCCTTTACCTGATTTCGCGGCCAGTCTGGCAAGAATATTGCATTTTTGAAAATCGGGATCTACAAAGGGTTCAAACGCGTCCACCCTGCCGTCGGAATCATCATCATCCCCTGAGTAAATTTCCAGGTAATCGAGAATGTCGAGGCTGTTTTCAGGTATCTTATAATAATCCGGATCATCGTTATTCATGGCCATGTGCATCCGTTTTATAAAATCCGAAAACGCGTCTGTCCGGCCGATTTTTAAATCTTTGTTTTCGTCCGCGACAAGCCATTGTCTCAGTTCCTCAACGGTTTCTAAAAATTCGCGCTGTTTGACCCCGTCAATTTTCCCGGAATCAATGGTAATATTAAATCCCCACTCGCCGCCGAATTTATGGCCGATTTTAAGGACATCTATTTTTGCTGAATCATCATCCTTAAAATAATGGAGCATATCTGTATCCACCTTCAGCCTCAGCATGCCCGCCACAGCGATACAAAAAACAACAGCGGTCACTGCAAAGACCTTTTTATGATGCCTGACGGTAATCATTGCGATCAGGACAAGGGCCTTGTCGACGAGGCTTGTCTTCCGAATGTTCCTTTTCCCGATCAAAAGTGACGGATACCTGTGCGGAAGGAGGGTTAAGCTTGCGGGGATAAACGTTATGGAGATAAATACGGCAAACATAACCCCGATGGCGGAAAATACCCCCCACTCGAGTATGGCCGACACCTGGCTTGTTAAAAAGGTCATAAACGCGGCAAAGGTTGTTAAGCCGGCTAGCAAAACGGTGGTGGTAATATGCGACATGGCGATCGGAAGCCCTTTTTGCCGCCCTTTTCGGGTGATAAGCTCAAAATCAGCGTAATACTGATTTAAAACATGAATGGAATAGGAGCTCCCCACGGCAACAAGAAGCGGCGGAAGCGTACCCCCGACGGTCGTTATTTCATAGCCCAGATGTCCCATAAGCCCGAAGGTCCAGAGTTCTGCCAGGATCAGGGTGGTCAGCGGGAGAATGACCCCCCGGATCGATCTGAAATTAAAAAAGAAAACAATTGTCGCCACAAGGATAACCAGGGGAACATTCCTGCCAAGGTCTTCATGGATATAATCATTAAATCGTTTGTTAAGGAAAGGGACCCCTGACACGATAATCGTCAGTTCTTTATAGGATTTAATAATGTCAGCCAGTTCGCCCACCATCGTGGTCCTGTCCATGGTACCGCAAAGTTTGATAATAATCGCAAAATCACTGATTTCACCAGTTTTGCGGTCTATTGCATAAATGCCTTGTTTAAACGCAGGATTGCTTGTAAGCCGCTTTTTAAATTGATCGATTCCTTCCTGGGTGCGGGGGATGATCCGTCTGCCGCTATCATCCTCCGCTATGAGATCGTATGCTTCCAGGGTATCATCTTTGCCCGTAATGTCTTCCGCATTTAATGGTGATAGGATGGTATCGATGATCTCGATCCGTTTTAATTCAATATCTTCTATGATCGATGCCTTGAGTTTTTCGACAGCATCTTCAGGCAGTATGTCGTCTGTTTTGAAATCCGCGGGGGATTTGCGTTTCAGGAACCTCACAAACGCGGGGTCATCGGAGAATCGGTCGTAAAAATCCTTCAGGCAGACATCGCTCCGACCGGCCATCTCATTAAACTTTTTCAGTCGTGTTTTCTCTTTCTGCTCATTAAAGTCTTTGTACTCCTCGATATCGATCAAAAAATCATTAATTTTTTCAAATGAAGACGCACTCCACAGATTATCTGCTGAAACCGCCATAATCAAAAAACGGCCGTTATCACCAAAAATCTCTCTTGTTTTCATATATTTAATATAATCTTCGTCTTGTTTCGGCATAACCGATTCCACCGAGCTGTCGAATTGGAGATTACGCATCCCGTAAGACAAAGCCGCGGTAATGGCGAAAAGGGCGATTAAGACAAGAACAGGTCTTTTTGTGATAAATTTAAGATATGAATTCATAGCATCCTTATTTGTTGTCACAATTTGATGAAATACGATTATTCAAGAGGCATGATCCAACCATCCGGGTCTTCAGCCACGCCGTATTGAATGTCCGTGATGGCAGTAAAAAATTTCTGAGACCATTTGCCCACTTTACCATCACCGATTTTCATGATTTTGTCCTTATACATGACTTCCCCGACCGGAGAAATGACGGCAGCGGTGCCGGAACCAAACATTTCCTGAAGCTTTCCGGCTTCATGGGCCGCTATTAATTCATCAATGCTGATGCGGCGTTCAGACACCGGTTTGCCCCACTTGTCAGCAAGCTGTTTTACCGTGTCCCGGGTAATGCCTGAAAGGATGCTTCCGCTTAGGGCCGGCGTGATGATTTCATCGTCAATTACAAAAAATATGTTCATGGATCCCACTTCTTCGATATACTTTAGTTCAACACCGTCCAGCCACAACACCTGGGTGTAGCCGATACGGTTAGCCTCCTCTCCGGCATAGAGGCTGGCTGCATAATTTCCTGCGGTTTTTACTTCGCCCATGCCCCCCCGCACGGCGCGAACATATTTATCCGTTACCCAGATTTTAACCGGGTTGAACCCCTCCTTGTAATAAGCCCCCACAGGAGAAAGAATAATAAAGAATCGATATGTATAAGAAGCCCGAACACCGACATATGGATCCATGGCGATAATTGTCGGACGGATATATAAAGATGTGCCCAGGGTTGAAGGGACCCAGCGTTTGTCAATTTTAAGCAGCTCCTTTAAGGCTTCAAGGGCAAACGCCTCATCAATGGGAGGCATGCACAGCTTGTGTCCGGATCGGTTAAACCGTTTAAAATTTTCTTCGGGCCGAAACAATTGAACAGCGCCGGATTCGGTTTTAAATGCTTTAAGGCCTTCAAATATCGACTGGCCATAATGCAGGACCATGGTGGACGGGTCCATTACTATGGGCTGATACGGTTCGATCCGCGGGTTATGCCACCCTCTGTTCTGATCATAATCCATATTAAACATGTGATCTGAAAAAACGGTTCCAAATGTTAATTCCGATTCATCCGGTAACGGCTTCAATGCTTCCGCTCTGCTGATTTTTAACTCCATAACCTTCTCCGTATTTTATATATTTGCAACAATATTAATATGTAAACCCACATTTATGGCCTTGACTTGTTAAAAAGCTTTT
>JAOZOL010000417.1 GCA_029933295.1 Desulfobacterales bacterium
GCAAACCAAATACCGGCTGAAGGCCATGAAGCGCTTACCGCGCTTGCGGCAGGATATACGCTGGATGAAGTTTTCGCAGAATTTAACAAATCACCTGACGAGGAAGAGGAAATTGATACGGACGACTATGCGGCGGCACTTGATAATCCGGATACCAAGCGGCGTTTCATTGTTGTGGAAGATGATTTGATCCTCCAGGAAATCCTGGAAGCCCCTCTTGAAAAATGGCGTGTTTTTCTTCATCCGACTCAGCGCAGTCTGGTAGAAAGAGACTGGAACGGACCTGTTAGGGTTCTTGGGGGCGCCGGAACAGGCAAGACAGTCGTTGCCATCCACCGAGCAAAATGGCTGATTGAAAACGCATTCGCAGATGAAAATGACAAGATCCTTTTCACGACATTTACCCGAAACCTTGCGGCGGATATCAAAGAAAACCTTTCAAAAATATGTTCTAATAAACTCATGCGTCGCATTGAAGTGAAGAATCTGAATCGCTGGGTATCTGCTTTTTTGCGTAAAAATGAATATACATACGATATCGATTACGGCAGACGAACCCGGCCGTTATGGGAAAAAGCGCTTACCCTTGTGCCCGGTGAACTGAACTATGATGATAGTTTTTACAGGGAAGAATGGGAAAGAGTCATCCAACCGCAGACAATATCATCTTTTAATGAGTATTTAAAAGCCTCAAGGGTGGGAAGAGGAATACGGCTGTCTCGACAGAATAGAAAAGCCATCTGGCCGGTGTTTGAAGAGTACCGTGTTTTATTGAACGAGAATAATCTGCGGGAAGTTGATGATGCGATGAGAGATGCATGTGCCATTATCCGTGAAAAAGGTGATGTTCTTCCATATAAAGCAATCATTGTAGATGAAGCACAGGATATGAGTGTCCAGGCATTCAAGCTCATTCGGGAGATGATTCCTGGTGGTGATCAGAAAAATGATTTATTTATTGTGGGAGATGCTCATCAAAGAATTTACCGTCATAAGGTTGTAATGGGGCGGTGTGGTATCAATATCCGTGGAAGGGGAAGGCGACTCAGGATTAACTATCGAACCACGGAAGAAAACAGGCGTTGGGCTGTAAGTTTGCTGAAAGGTATCAGTTTTGATGACCTTGATGGCGGTTTGGATGATCAGAAAGGATATAAATCCCTGATTCACGGTGTTGGCCCAAAAATTGAGCAGGCAACATCATTTCAAAATGAAATTGAATTTATTTTGCAATACCTGGATCAAGTTGAGCAGGAAGATGGATCGCTTAGTGAAGTTTGTCTCGTCGCCCGGACCCATGATCTTTTAAAACAATATGAGGGTGCAATCAAAGCCAATGGAAAAGAAATCTATTTTATACGGCGCAGTGAAGCTGAAGACAGAAGAAAACAAGGAATCCGGCTCGCTACCATGCATCGGGTGAAGGGCCTTGAATTTGACAGGGTTATTATTGCCGGTGTGAACGACGGCATTGTCCCGTTAAAAGGTGACTGGACAAAAACAAGCGACTCTGTGATTGAAAGCGAAAGCGAAACCCTTGAGAGAGCACTGCTGTATGTTGCCGCGACCCGGGCTAAAAAAGAGGTTATTGTCACGAGTTTTGGGAAGCCGAGTCGGTTTTTAGCGTTGGGGCACGGATAAACTTAAGGAATATATAATATGCGAGCCCATAACCGGGCAGCAGTTGACGGAGATAATCTTTCCAGGGCAGTAATGAGCACCCGTTTGCCGATCAAAGCCACCGGACCTTCGTACAAGCGGCCGTTTAACGTAATGGTCCGGTTTTTTCCAATGGTACAGCGGGCGATCTGTCGAAAATAGTCTTTGAGATTGACGGGTGCACTCCTCAGGCAGTGCATTTGAGATGTAAACCGGTCAAACGGGGTTTGGCCGGTGGATGTATGTTTTTTCTGATGGTAGTCTTCATTGATCCATTGATTCAGGTCCGCATTGAGTTTATCCAGGGAGAATGCGGAATAATTAAAAAGAAAGCGGGTTCTTACGGTTTTAAACCATCTTCCAATTTTACCCTTTCCCTGGGGTTTATACGGCCGGGCATGAATCAGGGCAATGGAAAGCGATGCTGTGATATATTCCAGATGTCTGCTGCGGAATGCCGCTCCATTGTCCACATAAAGCTTTCTGGGAAGCCCCCGTCTTGCCAGGGCATTTTCAAACGCATCCAGATAGGATTTTAATGTCTCTGACAGATAAAACCGTGCAAACACAATCAGCCGGCTGTGATCGTCGATAATGGCAATCAGGTAAGTTTTGCGCATTCTGCCATCTGCGCTTACATTTTAATGAATTCGTCTCCACCGGGATTTCCGGATGGGATAAAA
>JAOZOL010000418.1 GCA_029933295.1 Desulfobacterales bacterium
CGATTATGTCATCGGCCATGTAGTTGGCCTTTAGCGAAAGGATTTGCCGCCAGTGGTGCAGGTATGTGCCGGGCCTGTGCATTTTCAACTGCCCTGTATATTCCTGCATGATGGGGCCGAAAGCGTTTAAACGTCCAGCTACTTCTTTGGCCGGCAGGTTGTGTTTTTTAGGCCCTTTGCCGCGTCCGATATAACGGTTTGCCCTGCCTTTTTCGGCCAATGGATAGCATTTTATCTGCTCGCAACCGGGGCTGTAAATAATTATTTCTTTTTCGTTTACACGGACAGGGCATGTTTCGTACATATATTGGCTTGGCACGATATAATAGTAATTCTCCCATTGGATGGCCGATTCGTTGTTCACAATGCGGTACCCTATAATAGAAGTATCGTATTGTTTAGTGGGCAAAGACTGCAAAAAACCAAGTTCCTCTTTGTATAAATCAATGGGTTTTTGTTTTGTTGTACGATGGATACGTTGGTCGTTGCGCCCCAAAAGCCAGGCTTTAAGCTGCTCTTTAAGGTCTTGTTTGTCCCTAAATTTGCGGCCGTTCAAAAAGTTGGTCTCTAAATAATAAAACGGCCTTTCAACTTTAAGGTTTTCGCGGGGCTTGCCCGGGGTGATGGTAAGAGGACGAAAACGATAATGGGTGGCAAAGGCCAAAAAGTTTTTGTTAAATATGGGTTTGCCAAGTTCCCACCTGTCAACACATGCTTTTTGGTTATCGCTTTTTATCTCTTTGGGCACCCCATCGAAATATATGAAGGCATTTACCAGGCAGCGCAAAAGTGTGGTTTGGGTTTTATCATCCACAACTTCGATGTATTGGCGCCTGGAATAATTTAAGATATAACTCAGGAAGGTGACCTTTTCGCTGCCCACATCATTGGTAAAACCGATATAATAGTCGCTCCAATCATGCGAGGCCCTGCGGCCGGGGGCCGTCTCAATGCAAATAACAGGCTCTTTTGTCTTTTTGCCCCGTACCTGTGCCAGATAGTTGCGCAAAATAGTTATCCTTCCTTCAAACCCTTTTTCCCCCAACAGTTCAAATATCCGTTGGTTGGTTATGGGCGGGGCTTTGTGTGTTTCAAGCAGTTCGGATATATATTCTTTATGAGGGTCTAATTTAGAATTTCGCTTGCCGGGTTTTGGAAGTTGCCCCTGCCCATGTTCACGCCTGTGGGCATTACGTTCCAAAATACGCTTCACCCTTTGGCGGCTGATGCCAAATTCCCTTGATAAACGGCGCATTGGCCAGCCACGGCCGTGAAGGCTTGTTACATTGTTTTCTAATTCTTCATCTTTCATGGTTGTCGTATTTTTTTAATATAGACCGTATAGTTTTTGTTTTCCTGACAATATCTGTAAACCCTTCGGCCAATATCCCTAACTCTATATCTGTCAGTTCGTTTAATGGCGGATTGGTTGTTTGGCCAATAAAAATGTGTTGCTGGCGTGCCAGTATTCTAATAGTTTTTAACAAACGGTTCCCGTGCAAACTTAACCGGCAGTCATTAATTTCTTCCTCCATACATTGTTGCAGGACAGCTTCCACCGGGTTCTTTAAAATGTATGTTTCTTCTTCTTTTGTTTTTGATTGTAAGTACTTTGTGATTAAAAGGGAAGTTTGTCGGCTGGTAAGGTTATTGTCGATGATCAGCTTTAAAAAAACATTTTGCTTGCCGCGCGGCAACTTTACCAGTTCGCGGGCATGGGTTGGGGTGATCTTGCCCAACTGCAAATGCGTACGTACACTTTCATCGAGCCTTTCTATAAATGACAAACGACGGCTCACCCAGGAAAAACTTTTAGATAATAGGGTGGCGATTTCTTCCTGCTTCATCAAATGTTCCTTTTTCAGGCTGTAAACAATCTGTGCTTCTTCATAATCAAGCAGCGGACTGCCTTGTTGGTTGTAACTCAAAATCATGGCCTTGGCAGTAACATTATCTACCTCTACCAAATGTGCCTGTAATTCTTCCCATTTTAGTGCCTGGCAGGCATAATAGCGTTTAAACCCGTCCAACATCTGGTAAACACCCTTTTCTTTCCGCACTACCACCGGACGTAACTGTCCCACTGCCTTCAATGAATTTTGCATCCAGGCTATTTGTTCGGGGCGTGTTAAACGCATTTCTGAAAACGAACGGTCGATTTTTCCTATTTCTATTGAAAGGTGCATGCGTATATCAATTTATTTGCTGCAAAATTAAGTGCACCAACACCCGAAAAACAAACGCGTCTGTCTTTACAATCAACTGCTATTTGGAAATACCCCCCCCGTAAACCCTGTCCCGGCAATGATTTGCACAATTAACGCGTCTGTCTTTA
>JAOZOL010000419.1 GCA_029933295.1 Desulfobacterales bacterium
ATATTGATCACCAGAATCTGAATGGCATTGCTTGAGGCAAAGCCCCTGAGGCCGGATACTTTTTTCGAATCATACACATCAAAATTTACAGGGTTTCTGTCATAGAGATTCTGAAAATGATCAAAAGTAATTTCAAGATTTTTTAACACACCTTCGCGAATGGCAACACTCGGAACAACAATCACAAATTTCTTAAAACCGTATTTTTTATTCAGTTCGTAAATCGTTCGGATATAAACATAGGTTTTTCCCGTACCGGTCTCCATCTCAACGGAAAAATGCATGCCGTCTAACTTTTCGGATATTCCGGCCAACCCGTTTTTCTCCTGAACCGCCTGCAGATTTTTCAGAATCTGTTCATCGGAAATAACGATCTGGTTGCCGACGCCATTTTCATTAAAAAGATGGCCGTTTTCCGAAATTGAAAAGCCAAAATCCCCCTGATTTAAGGGCTGGCCTTCAAAGATGTCTACTATGGATTTGACAGCATCGAGCTGGTACTGCTGGTTGGGGTCAAAATGGAGTTTCATCATTTTTCTTCAGGCCTGTGAATGGTCACTTTAAAATATTCAGCCTGGGTGTTATTTTCAAAATCAATTTTCGGGTAAGCTTTTAATGCTTTTAATATGCCGCTCCCAACACCTCGATAAGGTAATATATCACTTACAAAAGAAGTTAGAATAATATTTCTTGAACGCCGCTGAATCCCCTGCCTGATATCTTCGACAGTCAGGTTATTCGGCAATTTGCCGGGACTTTTTATTTCTATCCTGTTCTCAAAAACAAAAAGTTTTATTGAATCATGGATAAAATAGTCTCTATGCACCAACGCGTTAACTAAAATTTCTTCCAAAACTATTTTAGGAATTTCTATTGTTCCAATACTGTTAAAACTTTTACCGTTCTGCACTCTTCTCAAGGTACCCAGGATAAAATTAATCGATTTTTGATACTGCTGTGCGATATTGCCCGTAATGTTATCACTCGACCGATACTCATCAGCAATAAAATCATTGCCCCAAAACCATATTGCGGAGACATATAAATCAGGCAATAAAATTTCACAATTTTTGCTGAACATCAGGGCACCGGCTAATGTAAGTTTATCATCCTTTGCCAGTTTAAGGTTGGTCATAAAACGTGAAATTTCTTCATCAAAAATTTTTTCTTCGAATCTGTTCTCATAAAATTGTCTAAAGAGAGTCAAATCAATATCCGAAATGCTGCTATCTTTAATATACTCACGCTCGGCATATAATTTTTCGGCTGACTGAAACAAACGTTTCAATTCTTCAGGCGACACCCTTCTTTTATTTGCCGCTGATTTTATCCAATAAACCATATCTTTATCACAATACGGTTTATTAATGCCACGCGGCACTGTGGCAACCAGAACATTTTTTCCCTCGACACTTACTGTTTCGGTAAATACGGCTATAGAAGGTTTGATGTTGTTTGTTGCCCAGTTAAATAGATAATTGTTTGCCGCTTCAATTTCTGCAAAACTCAGTCCACTTATATTGCCGGTTTTATCTTCAACTCCGAATAGAATGGTTCCCCCTTCAAAATTTGACATGGCAACCATTTCAGCAACAATATCACCGGCCTGTTTCGGCTGAAGTTTTTTTTTAAACTGCACCCGGCTTGTTTCACCGGCATTTATTATTTCATGAAGTTCCACATTCATCTTACAATCCTCCATTTATGGCGGCTTTACAAAAAGCCTTCTTTGTCACACCACCTTAAATTCAATGCTGGCATCCTTCATCTGCAGCAATGTATTTGTTTTTAACTGGTCATTGTTTTCAAACAGCCGGTCAAGGGTAATAAGCACCTGGGGTTTGTCTTTCAGAATGGCGTCCACAATTTTTTCATCAATTTTTGTAAGCGCAATCACCATTTCTTTGTCATTGATTCTGTAATAATCACCAATGTTCTCAATGGCTGAATTAAGGCTGCGGCCGGATTTTAACAGGAGTTCAAACAGCATGTTTTCTTTCCCCGCATCCTTTTTAACGGAATCAAGGTGAAGCTGCATCTGCTTTTCAAGCTGAGAGCCGTTTTCAATATTGTCGCCCTGCCAGATTTTAAAATTAGACGGCTGGAGTGTGAAGGCCTTAAACCCCAGATCCTGTTTTGCTTTTTTAAAAGGCAGATTGTCGGCGTCACTGTCTTTGATCTTTTTGATGACCCGGCGGATGCGTTCCTTGCCGATGTCGGCAATGGTTTTGTAGCCCGCTTTAAACGCTTCGGACTTTTCATCGCATTTTTCCGGAAGCTGAACACAGATGAATTTGCGGCTGCCGTTGTCTTGTTTGTTGAGGTCGAG
>JAOZOL010000420.1 GCA_029933295.1 Desulfobacterales bacterium
AGGCACAATTCATTTCTAAGCTGCCTGTGCGGCAGTGAACACGGTAATCGTTTCATCGGCTGTAATTTCATATTTCTAAGCTGCCTGTGCGGCAGTGAACATAAGAATCGTCACCATGCTGCCGTCTTAAAAATTTCTAAGCTGCCTGTGCGGCAGTGAACGATATTAAGACCTTAATGCTTAATAAGGCATTTTTCTAAGCTGCCTGTGCGGCAGTGAACTCGCTTCAACTTACAAAAAAACTTTAATTATCAGAAAGTTGTAGTGTTATTTTAAAAAATATCAATACAAAAACAGTTTCTTCTAATCCATTGATAATAAAAGACTTTTTATAAACTTAAAATTATTGGTCAAAAAAGAGGAACGGTACTTTTTGCACTTAACCCATAGGTATCAAATCCTTCCAAATAACAGGCATCGGCATCGGCACGATCAATCATCAACCTGAACCGATTGTTATTGCTCAAACTTTTTATTTGAACGTAGGGCGCATTATTCAGCTTTACTTTCCTGTCCTTGAAGTACGCCAACGCATCATCATAACTGATTCCTTCTCTTTTTGCCTTTCGCCTTGCCAGGCGTTCATTATTCCCTTTCGGTCGAAGACGCTTGAAATGGGCATGACCATCTATCCGGTTTGGAACATCCCTTATCCCTGTACAAACGACATAATCAGACAATCGTGAAAACCACTTTACAATATTCAATTTCACCAAATCATCTTTGAACATTGATAATAATCGCAGGGTATCTCCAAGCGGATGTCCGCCTTTTTCCTTGCGATATTTTGGAAATGCGACACCAATGTTCACTTTTCCATTACTATCCGAAGTTTCGACCAACGCCAAATGAATTTGTTGATACACTTTTTCCCATAGAAAATAGAGTGGAATATCAACAGCCGGCAACAAGGTGATATCCTGATAAACTTGCATTGATTACTCCTTTCCACTTTCGCCAAAAACACCGCCACGCACCAATACAGCCATCACATAATGTTCATCTTCTTTTCTTGGCAGTTTTTCACCTGACGCAAACTTATCAAACAATGTGAAAAAATCGGATTTATTCTTTGGATTTCGATAGGCTTTCCCTAAATTGGTTACCGCACCGTATGGTTCCACCGCAATAGGCCCTATATTCACATCATAAAATTCAGGATACCAGGTATCTATTGTGCGCAGGGCATTACCAATTTTTTGAGAATGCATTCCTGCAATGCCGCCGATAGCGTATAAAACTTTACTTTTACCACCTTTGCTGTTTCCTTTATCCAAAACCAATTCTTCACTTGGGTACACATCCTGGGCCTTGCCAACCAACGCATATGTCTGTATTTCCAGCAATAAATAATCCGTTTTGCCTGACAGCGCGTCCGCGATATTCGCAGCCATGATTTTTATATCTTCAGATTCATTATCAAATTCTCTGAGATTCATTTTCAGGGCGTTAAAAACTAAATTTAATTCAACACCTTTGGTCAACGACTTCACATGTACTTCTATTGCTTCAGCTCCAACACGATTCCGCCATAAAAACCGGGCAGCAGCGATATTGGTCGCATAACGTCTGGCCAGTTCACTAAACCCTTCTTCGGCAATATAGTTGTTTGCGGCTTCTGAATAACTTTGATTAAACTCCTGATTATTACAGGCTGACGGTTGTTGTACCCCACTGAGGATCTTCAAGGTAAACTGCATCTTCAATGTGTCATTGTCCGGTGACAAGGCGCAACTGTCAACCCTCTGCAAATTAGGTTTTTCTACTTCCGCATTCAGTTTCAAAGGATCATTCTTGATGTTTGCTTTCAAACGGTTTGAGATGGTGCCTCTAACAGATTTTTCCCGCAGGCCAAGCGGTTTTAATAATTCCGGATTTGTCCGCTTGTCCCATATTGTTTCATACAAAAAACCGTCTGACGGTACCAGTTTCTTTTCAAACGCCAATACAGTTGCAATATTTTTGTTTTTTGCCATGATTTTTCCTCCTTGAATTTTATCGATCGATTGATTTGTTTTGTTGACAGATATACAGATTGTTCTCCAAATCTACATGATAATGCCATAACATATTATCCAGTTCCCTGATTCGGTACGGCATCACAAATTCACCAAGAGTTACAATGCTTTCCGCGAACCGATGAGGGGTATCCGGATCACGTTGATGTTGTGCCTTTCCTAAATCCGAAATTCCATGAAACCCGGTGGCAATCGGCACTATCCAGCCCTTTTCTTTTCTGCCGCTGATCCATTTCACATTATTGTTTTCATCTAATTGACATTTATAGGTAACTTTCAAGTAATCCAACAAAGCATCAA
>JAOZOL010000421.1 GCA_029933295.1 Desulfobacterales bacterium
ATTATGACAATACAAAAAAAACTTAAAACATCTTCAATCAGCGGCAACCCGAAAATCAGGACTGATGCTGCATTATTTAAACGGCATAAGCATATATCCTGTTCAATCATTATTATCTTCTTCATTCTTATGGGATTCGCCATTTACGCCAACACCATAAATGCCCCGTTTATCTATGATGATATTCGCAATATCACGGAAAACGAACATATCCGGATGACCGAACTGTCCATTGACCAGATCGCTGAAACATTAAAGAGCCCTGCCCCCCGACCGGCGGCCAACCTCAGTTTTGCGCTAAATTACTATTTTGATCAATACAATCCAGCCGGGTATCATATAGTAAACATCGTTATCCATATCATAACCGGCATCCTGTTATTTCTTTTTCTGAAAATAACTCTCAATATTGCCGGCCAGCGCAGTGATGTTGAAAATAAAATTTCCTTTTTCGGCAGACAATATTCCGGCAACCCGAATATCCTGCCTGCCTTTCTTGCCGCCCTGATCTGGCTGGTCCATCCCCTTAACACGCAATCGGTAACCTTTATTGTTCAACGGATGAATTCAATGTCCGCCATGTTCTATATGCTGTCTTTTTTGTGTTACATCAAAGGCCGGACATTACAGCAACCGTTTGCCGGTTTGAGCGACACCTCTCAAACCTCGATGATCAAGCCCGGACTGTGGTTTGCCGGCTGCCTGGTCTCTGGAATTCTCGCTTTGGCGAGCAAACAGAATGCCGCCATGTTACCTTTTTTTATTATTCTGTTTGAATGGTTTTTCTTTCAGGATTTAAAATGGGATTGGGTAAAAAAAAAGCTCTTGTGGATCGGTTGTATGATTTTCATAATGGCCGCAATTGCAGCAATATTTTTTATGACAGGTACAAAATCATTCTCCTTATATGCTATTCAGAATTTTACCCTGCCCCAAAGACTGCTCACCGAATCCCGGGTGCTTCTCTATTATATCAGCCTTATTTTTTATCCTCACCCGTCAAGGCTTAATCTGGACTATGACTATCCGATTTCAATATCATTGACGGACCCGATGACAACAACTGTCTGTTTTATTGTTATTGCGGTACTGCTCGCAGTTTCCGTGATTTTTGCCAAAAAAAACCGTTTGTTATCATTTGCCATTCTCTGGTTTTTCGGAAATCTGGCCGTTGAATCAACTTTTATCGGGCTTGCCCTGATATTCGAACATCGCACCTATCTGCCATCCATGATGCTCATTTTTCTTTTTGTCATGCTGCTTTTTAAAAGCATAAAAATAAAATGGATAAGCCTCGGCATCGTTTTTATATTGATACCGCTGCTCTCAATCTGGACATTTCAAAGAAACATGATCTGGCAGGATGATATAACATTCTGGCAGGATAATATCAGAAAATCGCCCAATAAAGCCAACCCGTACAATAATCTCGGCTATACCTTAATGAGTGATGATAGCTATGACCGGGCCATTACATATCTCAAAACAGCGATCAGCCTGAACCCTCATTACGCCGAAGCCCACCATAATTTGGGTGCGGCTTATAATGCAGTGAAAGACCATCAGAAAGCCATTTACCATTTGCAACAGGCCCTGAAGGAAGAACCTTTCAGCATTAAAACATATTACAGCCTGGGACGCATTTATCATGAAACAGGTGACCAACAAAACGCATTGAATACTTTTAAAAAAATAATAGCAATAGATCCGAATAATGCTGAAGCGCTCAATGATATCGGCATGGTTTTAAAATCCCAAAACAAACCACACCAGGCGCTTGGTTATTTTAAAAAGGCCATCGAAAGTGACCGCAAATTTATTCCGGCATATATAAACTGTGGTGCATTACTTGCGGACCTGGGAAAAACGGATACAGCACGGACTTATTATTCAGACGCATTGGCCATAGACCCCAAAAACGTTGAAATTCATAACAACCTCGGAAATCTGGCGGCAAAAAAGGGCCAGTACAAAAAAGCAATTGATTATTACACCAGGGCATTGGGGATAAATCAGGATCATGTCATCACCTTGAAAAATATGGGGAATACATTTCTGGCGGCAAAACAATATAAAAAAGCCGCAGACTATTATCAAAAAGTATTAAACATCACGCCGGATGATGCACAAACACACAATAATATGGCAACGGCTTTTGTCCTGATGAAAAAATTCGACCAGGCCATTATTGAATATAAAACAGCTGTGTCTCTGGACCCGGAATTCACAAATGCCATGTATCAACTGGCTGTGATTTATGCCTTTCAAAAAAAATATGATAACGCCATTAAAACATTTAAACAGATTTTAGAA